>DASRBN010000011.1 GCA_035653615.1 Ktedonobacteraceae bacterium
GTCACATCCAGCTGAGAAACGCACGAGATGTGAGAGCATCCCGGGAAGAGGCCGTTGACGGAACCAGAAGCAGAGAGTACAATGAGCAACAGAGAGGCATCCCGGGACTCTTCCCGGGATTTTGCAAGTGCAACTGTAGTGTGGTCGCGGCGTATCAAACAATGGCAGGTGTTTCGGCTAAATGGCTTGGGATGCCCGTTGGGGATTGAAACGAACTCATCTTTAGCAACAACCCGCTCGGGTATGACCGGCTAAATGGCTTGGGATGCCCGTTGGGGATTGAAACGACACAAGTCGGAGCCTGCCCGCAGTGTGGCGCACCGGCTAAATGGCTTGGGATGCCCGTTGGGGATTGAAACGAACTTTTGCTCGTTCAATGGGAATGACAGCCGGAGTATGGCTAAATGGCTTGGGATGCCCGTTGGGGATTCCTGCGAAAAATGCCTGGAGGATGAGCAGAGAGGAAAAAAGGCAGCACAAAAGCACCCACAGCGAGGAGCTGGAGTGAACAAGGAGGCAGGCGAGCAGGTAAGTGACACGCTTAGGCAGGCACCTCCTGTTGTCGAGCCTGTAAGGTGACGGAGTAGCCGAGGGCTTCGAGCCGTTGAATGGCCCGGCTGCGCTGTTGTTGCTGATCGAGCGTCTCAAAGTAGGGGGAACCGAGATCGCGATAGGGCTTCTGCTCACGCAGCACATGATAGATGATCACCAGCAGGCTATGGGAGACCGCCACAATCGCCCGCGATTTGCCGATGCGACGGGCCAGTCGATGATACTGCGCCGAGAGATAATTGTCCTTCATATGCGAGATGACCCAGACGACTTCCGCTAAGGCCGCCCGCAGGCGTGGATTGCCCTTCGTAGCTTTGCCGCTGAGCCGTTTGCCGCCACTCTGCTTATTGCCCGGACACACGCCGGCCCAGGAGGCCAGATGCTTGGCCGAGGGGAAGCGAGTCATATCGACGCCAATTTCGCCCACGATGGTGGCCGCCGTGATGCGCTGGATGCCGGGGATACTCAGCAGCAACTGCATGGCCTGCTCATAAGGCAGCAAGCGACTCTCAATGGCCGCCAGCAGGGTTTGCATGCTCTGTTCGAGGAAGTCGATATGGGCCAGCAGTTGCTGCAGCAGGATGCGATGATGGGCATCGACCCGTCCATCCAGCGCCTCGCGCAATTGAGCGATCTTGCCGCGCAGGGAGCCACGCGCCAGGTCGGCAAGCGCTTCGGGATCACTGAGGCCCTCCAGCAGGCAGTCGAGCATGCGGCGACCACTTTTGCCCAGGATATCGGAAGCGACCGAAGCCAGCTTAATGTTGGCGGTCTCTAAGAGCTTGTGGAGCCGGTTGACTTCTTGCGAGCGCTCATAGACCAGGGTCTTGCGATAGCGCAACAGGTCGCGCAGATCGCGAATGGGCTGGGGAGGAATAAAGCTGGCTTTGAGCAGGCCGTGGCGCAGCAACTCGGCGATCCATTCACTATCTTTGGCATCGGTCTTGCGACCTGGAACGGCTTTCATGTGCTGAGCGTTGACCAGGATCACGATGAAGAGGCCTTCCAGCAGGTTAAAGACGGGCCGCCAATAGACACCGCTCGACTCCATAGCGACATGCGTGACGTGTTGGCTGCTGAGCCAGTCGCTTAAGGCCAGCAACCCGGCAGTGGTGGTGGCAAAGGTGCGCAGTTCTTTGTAAACCTGAGCGGTGTCCGAGGTCAGCATGAGGCAGGCCACCACCGTCTTCTTGTGGACATCCAGCCCGGCACAGCGTGGATAGAGTACCTGCATTGCGTTGGTCGTTCCTTTCTGCTATACTTCGATGGAGTTCAAGAGAAGAGAAGGCGACGAGCGGTGCGGCGGAACGGACAAGGTTCCTGCTCGTGCTCACGGGTAGTCCCGTGGCGACACTCGGGTCTACTGGATGCACCGGGATCAGCTTGAAACACGGACTTGGGTGTACCAATCCCGATCGATCTCGCCTCGTCGCTTTCTTCGTTTGTTAGTATATACCTTTTTTCATGCTCGGGTCTGACGCGCCGCGTCATTGCGCTTGAAACCCCGGCCTGCTGATCCCTGGCACCGGCGTCACCTGGGGCTAAATGGCTTGGGATGCCCGTTGGGGATTGAAACCTTCGGTGGTTCTGGCCCCTCGCGGGGTCGTTCGTTGGCTAAATGGCTTGGGATGCCCGTTGGGCCTGCGAATTGCGCAACGAGGTTGTTGAAGAGCTAATCGCTGAGTGAGCGGGAGCAAGCTGCCCACAGCGAGATGTTGCCCTCAAGAGAGGCGGCAGTCACAGAGAGGGATCGAGCCAAAAGAAAGATATTCCACCCATTCTGGTACTCGCGTGGAGCGGCATCTTCTCTTGTCCTGACAAGGTGTGCGATGATATGATCAGCTTAGGAGTACGTAGAAAGAAAGCACGGGGAGAAACGTATGCTAAATGCTCCACATGCAAATAAGGTGAACATACAAAAGATCGTCGAAATGTTTAATACGGGCGATCTTTCTGAGGTCGGCTCCCTCTTCTCTCCTGACTATGTGGACCATCAGAGGCCACCCTGGCTCGATGTCAGTGGGTCCGAGGAATTCAAACAGATTGTTCTGAGTGCCAGAAAGTCCTTACCCAACCTCCGTGTCACGATTGAAGATGTCATTGTAGAAAGTGATCGAGTGGTTGTACGCCTCCGGTGGCGGAGCACTCATCCAGAGGGCAAAAAGATTGAGCGAGAAACGATAGATATCCTGCGGTTTGCTCAGGGGAAAGCGGTTGAGCATTGGGGAGCAGAAGCATGGACCAAGGAAACGGCTGGAAACGATCAGACTTCATGAGTATCCCTCCTTGTGGAGCAAAGAACTGCTCAGGACAGGAAAGGATGTCGCTCCACGCGAGTACCAGAATGGGTGGACCCTCCTCTGAGTCAGTGTGGGATCAGGGAAAAGCGGACAAAGAAGGCACGTGGAGACACTCGCAGAGGCACACCTTTCCGAGGAGGGGGCCCGGTATGCTGCTCGAAGCAGGGTTAGGCTGATGCCAGACCAGGCGAGGCAGCAAAGGCTTCTGGGACGCCGAACAAGTTAATCGTCACCCGACCAGCAATGGGAGGACAGGCATTGCGAGCCAGCCGCTCTTGCCACGAAAGACGATAGGGAAGGCGGTCAATCTGAGTGGGTTCTCGCTAGCATGGGTAAGCCCCGCGTCCTGGTCTCCGTTCGTTGACAGGACGAACGATGCAGTATAGAATGGACACATGGCGCTTAAACGAATGGACAACGTCGGTATCGTGGTGGAATCCCTCGATGCCGCTATCTCTTTTTTCGCTGAGCTCGGCTTCGAGCTCGAAGGGCGAGCCATGGTAGAAGGCGAGTGGGCAGGGCGCGTCACCGGACTGGGCGACCAGCGCGTGGAGGTCGCTATGATGCGCACGCCAGACGGCCACAGCCGGCTCGAGCTCTCGCGATTTATCACGCCTCCCGTGATCGCCGATCACCGGAACGCTCCGGTGAACGCTCTGGGCTACCTGCGCGTCATGTTTGCCGTCGACGACATCGACGATACGCTCGTCCGGCTCCGCAAGCACGGCGCAGAGCTGGTCAGCAGCGAAGTAGTCCAGTACCAGGACGTGTACCGGCTCTGCTACATCCGCGGACCGGAAGGACTGCTCATCGGACTGGCCCAGGAACTCGGCTGAGTCGCCGCCCTTTCACGTAGATCGCGGCTGGTCCAACCGGGGCCATGGGCGTAAAATGTGAGGTTTCATCCTTACAGTGCGGGAGCTTGCGCCCAGATCTGTACCGCGACAGCCGGGAAGTCTTCTACCTGATCCGAATCCCCAGGCGTTCCAGCAGCTTCTGGCTCAACCCGGCTCGATATTTGATGGGTTTCTTCTCTGGACCATGGGAGTCTGAACCGGAACTCGTCAGTAACTGATGGGCCTGAGCATATTCCCGATACATAATCACCTGCTCCGGTGTGTGGGCAGGATAATAGACCTCGAAACCATCAATGGGAACCTCCTGCCGGAGCTCGTCAAGCAGGCGAGCATCGAAGCTGGTATAGCCATCGCCCCGGCCAGGATGGGCGATGAGACAAACCGCGCCGCTCCGGTGAACTGCGTCGCAGACCTCGGCCAGATCTTTGGTGACCCACAAGAAACCGGCGTCCGTGATGAGCTGGCCAGCCGAGGTTTCGCCTGTGCCGTAGCCCAGCTTTTTTAAGAGGGCCACCAGCGAGTGTGGCTGTTGCGCGCTCGGTTGGGCCAGGATCGCATCCAGTTCGCGCGGGTCTGGGAAGGAGATACCAGTTTTGCGAAGGTTTTCACAGACCTCCCGAGTGTTCTCGCGCTGGCGGTGCGCGATATCCTGCGCCAACTCCTGCAACGCGTTCTGGTGCGGATCGAAACCGTAGCAGAGAACATCGTTCGGCTCGCCTCTCCACGAGGCGCTTATTTCCACAGCAGTCAAGAGGGGAAACTGCTTCTCCGCCGCAAGCTGTAGCAGTTCCGCGGCGGTATCGGGACGATCATGATCGGTAATCGCAGCCAGAGCAAACTGTTCACTTATCAGGTAGTCGATGAGTTGCGCGGGCGTCCAGGTGCCATCGCTGTAAATGGTATGGAGTTGGAGGTCAATCGCAGCATCAGCCGCCAGGACAAAAGGGAAAGTGAATGGTTTCATGCGAATCCTTTCAAAGTTAGCCAGGTAATGCAGTTATCTGAAGATCTCTGTTTATACATCGAATATGGATATATCATTGAGGGATACCTTAGCCCTTGCCGGGATAGTCTGTCAAGAGGTACACATCAACCTCTGCGTCTGTTCTCTTCCAGAAGCGTGACGAGGCCATTCCTTATCGTTCTTCGACCTCGTCGGGCAGGTGAGGGTTAAATGGCCTGGGATGCCCGTTGGGGATTGAAACATATGAGGTAGAAGCGAGCGGTTCCAGTACCCAGGTCAATGCGCAGCTCTCATGGGTGAATACAGTGGATTTGGTCCTGCCAGTATAATGAATATTGATGAGTAGCATTGAAGCGTTTTGATACATGTGGTAGGGAGGCATTATGCTACAGAAAGTTTCGTATTTTCTCCAGGCCCTCTTTCGCGGTGAACAATCCACCCGGTTCTCATCTACCGATCAGGCTGCGCAGCAGGTCATGCAGGCACGAGATACGGGCAAGCAAGACCTATCTTCCGTGCTGAAAAGGGAACCCATTGAAAGAGATACGCTGCCTGTGATGCCTGCACTCGTCCGGGAGCGCACTACGGAGCCATATCCATCGCTGGTGCAAAAGAAGAATCCGGCACTGCGTTATCGAAACCTTGATGCGATGCTGGAAGAACTCAAACGCGAACGCTTGCACAATATGGATACGCAGCTTATCCCGCATGTAGCGTATAAGCCCGTGCGTCACTTACAACGCATCAGCAACAGGCAGGAAGAATCTTAAGAAGCAGGCGCTTGCTTTTGTGCCAGGATGATCAAACAAAGTGGCTTATCAGCGTGAGTGCGTCGCAATTCTTCTGGGAGATAACCTTCCGGTCTTGAACACTGACGTCTTGAAATTCTGCCTCGTTCATATACACTCCATTCACTAAGATGCCCGGCAATGATAGAATATAGCAGGATCATCTCGCATCGTAAAGAGGCGCCGGTTGCCTGAAACTACGCAGAGGAAAAGATAGTACATGAACAACGCACAAACATCAAGTATTTCCAGCACGATTTCCGAATTCAAACTGCCGGATCTCGGCGAGGGTATGCATGAGGCCGAAATCGTTGAATGGCTCATCCAGCCGGGTGATATGCTGAAGCAGGATCAGACGATGGTGAAAGTAGAGACCGATAAGGCGATTGTCGAAATCCCCTCACCGGTGGCAGGGCGTGTTTCTGAGATTCGCGTCCCGAATGGCCAGGTTGCGAAAGTGGGCGAGGTGTTAATTACTTTTGAAACGCCTTCTCCGGCAAAGACTACCGGTCCGACCGCTACTGAAAGCAATGGGGCCACGGCTACGGCTCCAGCTTCTGTTTCTGGAGAACCGGCAGCGGCACAACAAACGCCTGCATCCAGGCAGCGTGTCCTGGCCGCGCCCGCCGTGCGCAAACTGGCGTTTGAACTCGGCATCGACCTCGCTCAGGTGCCGGCCTCCGCGCCCAATGGACGTGTCACCATCGAGGATGTGCGTGCTTTTGCTGAACGCGGTAGAATCGCATCTACACATCCCGCTTCCTCTGCACCACCGACAGAACTGCAGCCGGCACAGTTACCTTCTCAAGCGGGGCAGCCGGTACAACCATCCGCGCAGGAGAAGTTCCAGCCAGCTACTGTCGAGGAGCGCCAGCCGTTGACGGGCCTGCGCAAACGCATCGCCGAACATATGGAACGCGCGTGGCGTAGCATTCCGCACGCCTCAGCATTCGACGAGGTGGATGGCGGGGCGCTCAAAGCCCTGCGCCAATCACTGACGCCCACGGCAGAAAAGCGCGGCGTTCGCCTGACTTATCTACCCCTGCTCATCAAGCTCTTGATCCCTGTACTCAAAGAGTTTCCGATCTTCAATGCGAGCTTTGATGAGGAGCGACGCGAGATCATCTATAAACGCGCGTACCACATCGGTATCGCCACTGCTTCCCCCGAAGGATTGCTTGTGCCCGTGATGCGCAATGCGGATCGCCTCACGCTGCTGGAGGTTGCTCGCACGCTCGAACACCTGGTAGAGGGGGCGCGCGCGCGCACGCTCTCGCTGTCGGAGCTTAGCGGCGGCACATTTACACTGAACAACGTGGGTAGTTTCGGCGGCAGCAGCGGTACACCGATCATCAATTCACCCGAAGCGGCTATCCTGGCGGTAGGCAAATTGCAGGATAAGGCGATGGTGCAGGACGGCGCTGTGGTAGTACGCCCAATGCTGCCCCTGACGCTCTCGTTTGACCACCGCCTGATCGATGGGGCGATGGCAGGAGCATTCCTGGCGCGTTTCAAAGAGCTGGTAGAAAATCCGCAGCAGTTGATGCTAGATATGGTCTAAAACACTGGAAGGGAAATACTCATGGTTGTTGGAGATGTTACCACAGCAGTCAATGTCCTGGTTCTCGGCGCGGGTCCGGGTGGCTACGTCGCGGCAATACGCGCTGCCCAGCTGGGACACCACGTCACATTGATCGACCAGGGTCCGGCTGGGGGTACCTGTTTGCTGCGTGGCTGCATCCCACTCAAGGCGCTGCTCTCGTCCAGCGAGCGGTACGAGCAGGCCCGCTCGGACGACCTCGCCGCTATGGGCATTCATGCCGAAACCGTCTCTTTCGACTGGACCAGCATGCAGGCATGGAAACAGGGCATCGTCGATCGCCTGGCTGAGGGTGTGCGTCGTTTAGTCTCCGGCAACCATATCGACTATGTACAGGGCATTGGCTGGTTCATCAACAACCGGGAAGTACGCGTCGAGGGAGAATATGGCTCCCATCGCTTCAAATTCGAGCATTGTGTTCTCGCGGTCGGAGCCGATCCGGCCCGGATTGGCGATTACTCTTTTGACGGGAAGCAGATTTTGACACCTGAACAGGCGCTGGCATTGCCAGAATTGCCCGCGTCGCTCAGCATTCTCGGCCATGATTACATCGCCCTGGAACTCGCTACCCTCTTCGCAAGACTGGGAGTCAGTGTTAAACTCTACTCGCCTGGCGAGCAAATACTCGCGAACGCTGATCCGGCGGCCTTACGACTCGTTCAAGCAGGATTGCGCAAACTGGGAGTACAGGCAACGACAAAGGCAACTATCGAGGCCATCGATGATCGCCCGATTGTGATTTCGCAGGGCGTTTCCCCGCATACCGCGGGCCTGCACCTGGATGCTGCCGGAATTGAAACGACGGTCAATGGCGGCATCTCTGTCAACTCCATGCAGCAAAGTAATATTCCTTCTATTTACGCCGTTGGAGACTGTACGGGGGGGCAGGCGCTAGCAACGATTGCCATCAAACAGGGAAAAGTGGCCGCTGAAGTGCTCTCCGGCCAGCGCGTGCAATTTGCCCCGCTTGTGACGCCGCTTGTTGTTCACACGACACCCGAATTTGCTACTGCCGGTTTTTCGGCGAGTGAAGCAACCGGCACCGGTTATACTATCGTCAGCGGTCGTTTTCCACTGGCCGCCAATGGCCGCGCTCTGACGCTTGGCACTGATAATGGGGCCGCGTTCGTCGTGGCAAACGCGGACGATGGCGCCTTACTGGGCGTGACCCTGGTTGGGCCGCGCGCTGGTGACCTGATCGGACAGGCGGCGCTTGCCATCGAGATGGGCGCGACGCTGACCGACCTCAGCGAAATTCTCTATGCTCATCCCGGCTTGAGCGAGGCATTGGAAGAGAGCGCCGAGAATGCCCTGGGAAAAGCGATACATATTCTATCAAAGTCGTAACGCTATTCTTCACCCGTTTTAGCCGCCAGAATAATGTTCTCAATGTCCTGGACGGATAGAGGCTCGATATCAACACGATCTCCCTCGATGGTAAACAGGAGAATCTGCTTCTGACCTGCCGGGCTGCTCTCGTCGTGCAAGAAGTTATAAAGGGTCTGCGCTACCTGCCGGGTGGCCTGCGCAGCCCGCTCTCCGCTGTGCTTTATGCCGATGGCCACCAGGGCAGGAGCCGTGGCATCCCTTGGCTCAATCAGCTCTACCCCCACATCGTGTATCTGCTTCAACTGGTGTTCCAGGATTTTGAGATGCCCCTCTGTATCTGAAAAGAATTCAATCGTAATCGTTGCCATTACATCCATAATTTTCCTACTCTTTCTTTTTCAAACCAGGACTCCAGCCAGGACAGGGACGAACCGCTGTCCCTACAGGAGCTTTCAAGCCCCGGACGTATCTTACCTGATGAATCACAGGGATGCAATAGCCCTGTGCGCTTGACTTTTCCAAAGCAATTAGATATACTTCTATGTAGATATAAATCTAATTAGATGTAGATAAAAAAGGATGGAGAACATGCCGCAAGAAGACTTTGAAGCGCTGCTGCAATTTTTCAAAGTGCTGGCCGATGAAACACGACTCAAATTGTTGGGCATTCTGGCGACACGCGAGCACAGCGTAGAAGAACTGGCCGCCCTGCTGCAATTGAAAGCGCCGACCGTGTCACATCACCTGGCCCGGTTGAAAGAACTGAATCTGGTAGGCATGCGTACCGAGGGCAACATTCATATCTACCGGCTCAATGCCGAAGCGTTGCGCGATACGAGCAAGGGGTTGCTCTCCTCAGAGAAAATGGCCTCGCTGGTCGATAATGTCGAGGGTGATGCCTTTGAGCGCAAGGTACTTAAAGACTTCTTTGAAGGAACACGCCTGAAGGAGATACCGGCCAGTCGCAAGAAACGCTCGGTGATTCTGAAATGGCTGGCTCAACAGTTTGAGCCGGGAGTGCGCTACTCCGAAGCGCAGGTGAACGAAATACTCCAGCGCTATCACCCTGACTCGGCCACGCTGCGACGCGAGATGATCGGAGAACACCTGCTACAGCGTGAGCAGGGTTCCTACTGGCGTCTCTAAACCGTACATGAGCAACAGGGGGGTATGTATGAAAACGAACCTTCTCATCAATCGCAACTTCGCGCTGCTCTGGTTTGGGCAGGCCATCTCTTCGGCGCTGCCTTTGGTGCGGGGGTTATCTCCGCTTCCTTCGCGCTGGTGCTGCTAGCCCATCGCCTGGGAGAGGCGCGCGTACTCGCATTTTCATTGATTGCCTGGGGCCTTTTCATGGTCATATTCTCGCGCCTGACGAGCTTTATTCCCGGTCTGATCATGTTCTTCATGCTCGGCGCATCGAATGCGGGGATTAATGTGACCGTGGGGCCGCTTTTGCTACACACGACTCCCCGGCAGTTTGTCGGGCGCATCTCATCGGTAATGACGCCAAGCATTACCCTGGCATCGATGGCTTCAGCAGCTGGCGCGGGTTACCTGGTCAGCACTACCCTGCGCGGTTTGCGTATCTCGCTGCTCCATCTGACATTCGGGCCGCTGGATATGGTGTTTACGGTAACGGGTATACTTGTGATAGGCGCAGGCATGTATGCCATGCTCGCGTTGCGTGGCGTCGCTTTATCGAAGAAAGCGCAATCAGAAATGCGTACTACCGCAGAGGTTGTCAAAATTTAACCATTTTTTGCTTGAAGAAACGTTGGAAATATGGTATTGTTGACAAAGTAAAGCAGAGTTGTCAAGTATCATTCCACTTGACGCAGATACACCTATTTTATTGTTTTATGGAAGGAGTTGTCATGGCTGAAGACAAGGGGTACGCCCATCCAGAGGCCCTGGTAGATGCCGACTGGGTAGAGGCGCATTTACACGATCCAAATGTTCGTTTGATTGAGGTTGATGTTGATACGGCAGCCTATGATCAGGGACACATTCCAGGAGCCGTGGGGTTCAACTGGAAGAAAGAATTGCAAGATCAGGTGGTGCGCGCTCCGCTGAGCAAGGAACACCTGGAAGAGCTTCTGGGACGCGCCGGGGTCAGCAATGATACCACCATCGTCCTGTATGGCGACAACAATAACTGGTTCGCGGCCTGGGCGTTCTGGATTCTGAAGTATTACGGCCACAACGATGTGCGCCTGCTAGACGGTGGCCGCGTTAAATGGCTGGCCGACAAACGCGAAATCACGACCGAGGTTCCAAGCTATCCACCCACAACCTATCATGCATCGGAACCCAGGACTGATATTCGTGCCTTGCGCGACCAGGTTCTCGCTGAGATTGGCAAGAGTAATGTTGCGCTGGTTGATGTACGTTCCCCCGGCGAGTATAGCGGCGAGTTGCTGGCGCCGGCCAACCTGCCGCAGGAGGGCGCGCAGCGCGGTGGTCACATTCCGGGCGCGGCCAATATTCCGTGGGGCACGGCAGTACGCGAGGATGGAACATTCAAATCGGCGGATGAGTTGCGCCAAATTTACGGGAGTAAAGGCGTGACCCCCGATAAAGAAGTCATTGCCTATTGCCGCATTGGTGAGCGCAGCAGCCATACGTGGTTCGCGCTGCACTACCTGCTGGGCTATCCTCATGTGAAGAACTACGACGGTTCCTGGACCGAATGGGGCAGCCTCATCGGTGTTCCTATTGAAAAATAGCAAAATTTGAGGCTGAGCAAGCATATAAAACGACCGGTAAGCTCAAGATTTGCCGGTCGTTCTGTATGCTTGTTCAGCCTCATCATCCTTAGCTATCTCCGTAGCCTGCTGGAGTTCAGGTATTTCCTTGTCTGGGGGCTTCAGAAGAGCGCAGAAAGCCTGGGCCGCGCGTGAAAGCTGCTTATCGATACGTCGTATCAGGCTCAGCTGGGGATGCAGTTCCAATCCGTTGATCGGAACGTGTACAAGGTCACCGGAGGCCAGCTCTCGCTGCACTGTGAGCCTGGACAGGATTGCTGCTCCTACACCACTCATTACCATCTGCTTAATAGCCTCATTATCGGGAATGGTCAATAGCGGACTAACCTGCACACCATGCTGGAGCAAGGCATGTTCGATTACCTCGCGAATGCCGCTTCCCTGCTCGCGCAACACCAGTTCTTCACTACGTAATGCTTCCGGTTTCAAGGCAGGCAATCGACTCCAGCGGTGTTGCGGCGCTACCACCATCACCAGTTCATCGTAGGCGAATATATCGACCTTCAAGCCTTCCGGCAGGGTCGCAGGATCGCTCTCGACCAATCCAAAATCCAGGTTCCAGTTCAATATCTGTTCGACGATTTCGTGCGAATTCAGGATATTGATGTGCAGAGCCACCTGGGGATAACGAGCGCGAAAACGCGCCACGATGGGAGGCAACAGGTATACTCCGGTCGTGGTATTGGCTGCGAGCGTAATCTCGCCGCTCTCTATATCCTTCAAGGCAGCAAGCGCCTCTTCCATCTCGCGCTCTAACGCGAACATACGGCGGGCGTATCTATGCAGCAAATGCCCGGCATGCGTCAGGACAATGCGCCTGCCATGCCGCTCAATCAGTTCAAGTCCGACTTCGTGTTCCAGGCTCTGAATAATCTTCGTGACAGCCGGCTGGCTCAGAATCAGCTCTTCAGACGCTCTTGTGATATGTTCGTGCTCGGCTACCGTCATGAAGACACGTAAATGGTAGAGATTCATAGCATTATTCCTCTCAACTCGTTGCTTATTCCTCTTCTATTATGCATACCTGGCCCCATGAAAGCAATGGATTTCATACAAATCATGCCATTTTCTTATGGGATTATAACCTCCAGTAATGAAATACATAAACCTTAAGAATGATAAGTGACTTCATCCATATCAATGTTGTTATAACACAAAAGAATATAACAAATAACTTGAAGGAATAGCATTTTTATGTTATTGTTTACTTAACGAAGCTGAGGTTTCAAAGTGATGACCTGTTGACGAGTCATCCTTATTTCAAATCCGGTGTCCTTTCCTGCAAAGGAGGCAGGTGAGCCAGGGGCCGTAGTAGAAAAAAACATTCCCGTCCTCTCCTAACGAGGTATTTCCTATGAGAGATCCCCCCATCTCCATAGGAAATGCCTCCACCTTGAGAGATGGACAAAAACACAATGATGTAACTATAGTTACATCATATCTTGCTTTTTGCGTCGTGAAGATTGATCTGCTTAATAAATCTGCCCATTAGTGGCCCTTTTTCAGGGCAACTCCCTTGACAACTTTTTAAATGTTGGGTATACTTCAGCAAGTGAAAGTAACTATAGTTACATACAAGCGAGGGGAATTCATAGGGACGGCAGAAATTCTGATGAGTTCCTCGAAAAGCAAGAAAGCTGAAGTAGCCTGAAGCTGCGGAGGTGCTTTTCTTGAACACCTGGTTGTTGTTCCTCTACAAGGTGCCGCACGAGCCAAGTTCTCGTCGTGTCTTCGTCTGGAGGAAGTTAAAACGCTTAGGAGCTGTATTGCTGCATGATTCCGCCTGGGCTTTGCCAATGTCGCCTGCTGTCCTGGAACAATTCCAGGTCTTAGCAGTGGAGATCGCCGAAATCGGTGGCGAATCTCTCCTGCTGGAGGCGCAACTGGTACCTGGCGAAAAGAGCCAGACGCTGGCTCAGGTATTGCTGACCCGGGCGGAATCGCTTCGCGAGCAGGAACCTTTAGAAGTGCAGTGATGAAGGCTGCCGGGGTTACTGTTTCAACCATCTCGTCGATAGGGATTAAGAAGAAAAGGAGAACTAGTTTATGAAGCGTTATTTGCAAGTTATCGGGCTTTTTATCATGCTTGCCCTGGCGCTTGCCGGCTGTGGCTCTCAGGGTACCAGTAGTAACGGCAACAGTAGTAGCGGGCCGGTAACGTTGAACCTGGCCTATTACCCCAACATCACCCACGCTGTCGCCTTAGTAGGCGTAGCGCGCGGCACATTCCAGCAAGAGCTGGGATCAAACGTCAAGTTGTCATCCAAGATTTTTAACGCCGGTCCTGCCGAGATCGAGGCGCTTTTCGCGGGTGATATCGATATCGGCTATGTCGGACCAAGCCCGGCGGTGAACGGCTTTGTGCAGAGCCATGGCCAGGCGCTGCGCATCATCGCGGGAGCCGCGAGCGGTGGAGCTTCGCTCATTGTACGGCCCGCCGCGAATATTCATACCGCGAAGGACCTGAGCGGTAAGAAGATCGCTGATCCTCAGCTCGGCGGCACGCAGGACGTATCGTTGCGCTACTACCTCAAGGAAAATGGATTGACTCCACAGGATAAGGGCGGAACTGTACAGATCGTCCCAACAGATAACTCTACAACCCTGACCCTCTTCAAAGAAGGCAAGATCGACGCTGCCTGGGTACCAGAGCCTTATGCTACACGACTCGTGGTAGAAGACGGTGGGTCACGCTTTATCGATGAGCGCACGCTATGGCCGGGTGGAGTATTCAGCACAACCGAAGTCATTGTGCGTACCGCATTCCTCAACGCGCATCCTGACATTGTCAACAAGTTCCTGCAAGCCCATGTTGACACTATCCAGTACATCCAGAGCAATCCAACAGAGGCGGCGACCTACATCAACAACGAACTGATCAAGATCGCGGGTAAGGGCCTGAAGAGCGCTGAAATCACTCAGGCTCTGAGCTATCTGACCATCACATATGACCCACTGAGCAGTTCGGTGTCGACACAGGCGGATAGGGCTTATGCGCTGGGATTCCTGAAGAGCAACCCTGATCTGACCGGCATCTATTACCTGGGGCCGCTCAACCAGGTGCTCACATCCAAGGGATTGGCGGCAGTCTCAGGATCATAGGTACTCAGGCCAGATCACGAGAGAGGACGATACCATGTTTTTCCAATCAACGATCAGTGCAAGCAACGCGAAGAACGCTGAACATGCTGCCAGCAATGGCCAGCAAACGCCCGGGGGCATTCCGTTAAGGATCGAGGGCGTGACCAAGTTCTTCGCGGGACGCAGCGGCTTAGTCGAGGCGCTGCGTCCGGTAGATATTGACGTGGCAGCCGGCGAGTTCATCTGCTTGCTTGGACCCAGCGGCTGTGGCAAGTCAACATTGCTCAGCATTATCGCCGGCCTTGAGCCGGCAAGTAGTGGCAGTATCTGGGCCGATGGACGCAAAGTCAGCGGCCCGGGTACGGACCGCGTGCTGTTGTTCCAGGAGGCGGCGCTGTTCCCATGGCTGGACGTACAGCGAAATGTCGAGTTTGGCCTGCGCCAGGCCGGTATGAGTAAAAAAGAGCGCACCGCGTTAGCCAGGCATTTTATTGAACTGGTGCATTTGAAAGGCTTCGAGCGCAGCTACGTGCATCAACTTTCTGGCGGCATGCGCCAGCGCGTTGCCATCGCCAGGGCGCTGGCGATCGATCCTGCGATACTGCTTATGGACGAGCCCTTCGGAGCATTGGATGCCCTAACCCGCGACCGTTTGCATACCGAGCTAGAGTCGATCTGGGCAGCAACACGCAAGACGGTTTTGTTCGTCACCCATAATGTGCGTGAGGCGGTGGCGCTTGGCGACCGCGTGCTGGTCTTCTCACCACGCCCGGGACGTATTGTACGCGAGTTCCGTGTCGATTTACCACGCCCGCGCAAATTGGAGGATCATTCCTTAGTAGATATGACAAGGGAAATTATGGCCGTCCTGAGTCAAGAGCTAAGCACAGACGAGGAGGATGAGCATGCCGAAAGCAATTAGCGCCGTCACGGTCGTACAGAACCAGCGCGTAAAGCAGATCGCTCAGAGCCCCTGGTTACGGCGCATCATCTTCTATATTCTCCTGCTGCTGCTGTGGGACGCCATCTGCGCAGCCGGTATCTGGCCGGATTACCTGTTTCCGACACCACTCGAAGTATGGAACGCGCTGGTCAACGGTTTTATAGGTGGAGGCCTCTATCTCCAGGCATCTCTGGTGAGCCTGGAGCGCCTGGCAATCGGTTATGGCATCTCGCTGGTTATCGGATTAGTGCTGGGTCTGTTGATAGGGCGCATTCGCCTGGTTGAAGAGACGCTTGGCTCGGTGATATTAGGCCTGCAGGCCTTGCCCAGCGTGTGCTGGTTGCCGCTGGCAATCCTGTGGTTCGGCCTGACCGAACAGGCCATCATCTTCGTCGTAATCATGGGCGCGCTCTTCTCGATCACGCTCGGAGTCGATGCCGGGGTCAAGAACACATCACCTATCTACCTCAAGGCAGCTCGTAACCTGGGATCGCGTGGAATAGGTCTCTATACTCAGGTGGTGATGCCTGCGGCCATGCCTGCGATCTTGAACGGGCTGAAGCAGGGCTGGACTTTCGCATGGCGCTCGCTCATGGCCGGTGAATTGCTTTTCTTCACACTGAGCCTGGGGAATCTGCTGGAAACCGGGCGCGACCTCAACGATGCATCGCAGGTCATGTCGGTGATGGTCGTGATCATTGTAATTGGCGTTGCCATCGATAGCCTGGTTTTCGGTCCCTTAGAGCGCCGCGTGCGCGATCGCTGGGGACTTAATCGAAGGTAAGGAAAATCGAATGATGTAATCTGCAACTCTATGCTATCCTGCCCGTATGATTACATAGCACTATGGAACAGGTCTTAAGCAGGCAAAACGTGAGGAGCAGAACAGCATGTCACAACAAATGAACTACGAAGAGGGCAGGAGTGAGAAGGAAGCCCCACCTTTCAATAACTACCAGTCCGGCTATTCACAGGACCCTTTCATGGGATCGTATGGGCATAAAATTTCGGCACCGGAAGATACTTCCAGGGTCGCAAGCGTAGGCCAGCGCCTGACCCTGGCAATCGTTTCTATAGTGATGCTGGTGCCTCTTAGCGGTATCATCATTGGCATCACAGGTTCGCAAGATAACGTTTTCACGCTGATTGGCGGCCTGGTCGCGCTTGGCTTAATTTGCCTGACGATCATGGTTGTCAATATCGCTTTCAGTTGGAGAGGAAAGTAAGCAGAGCAATAAAGATGGCCAGGGCACATCCTGGCCATCTTTATTGCTCTGCTTACTTTTATTCTTTCCCTATCATCACCTCTGTTGACTTGATGATTGCGACAACCTGGTCGCCAGCTTTCAGACCCAGTTCCTCAACCGAGCCGAGCGTGATGGCGGAGACCACTTCCTGACCATCCGGCAGCGAAACGACTACCTCGGCCATCACAGCACCTTTCTTCACCTCTTTGACCGTACCCTTTAGCTGGTTGCGCGCGCTCATTTTCATAGCAAGCTCCTTTCAATCGGCAAAATATGACTTTGTGACGTTTTTCAATCGGGCAGGTAATCAAACGAATCTGCTCCTTAGTAATATACGGCATCTAACCGGCCTCAGGTACAAAGAAAGATCAATGGAGCATGCTTTTATAATCGGCTAGCCGCCGTACCCAGGGGAGTTTACCGCCGATTGCGTTCCAGAGTCGGGTGTCTGCGGTCCAGTAGTCGCACTGCTCGCGTTCCGCTAAGGCAAGATAATGTGGATCGTATGCGGCTGGAAGAGAATAAAGATGGGCTAATTCAATTGCTCTCTTGCCTAGATTTAAGAAATCATCAAGGTTAAGCTCAAGTTCAATAAGTAGAACATCTTCTAACCCTTTCTTCGCTCTTTCGGCTGAAAGTTCACCTTTACGGACACGCTGATATAATACGTTAGCAACCTCATACGCGAGTAGAGCAGGAGCCCGTATCTCTGTTCCTTCATCAATCCACTTGAAGAGTAAGGCCAGTGCTAAACTGGAATCAGGTTCATCCAACACCCATTTGATAGCAATACTTGTATCAACAACTACTTTTTTTCTCATAACTCACCTAAGTACCTGGAGCGCTCTTCGCGCATCTCTCGAATAAGTTCGGTAGAATCACTAAATGGCTCTCCCTGGCGCTCTTGTCTGATCTCCTCTCTTATTTGTAAGAGCCGTTCAAGTAATTTACGGCGATCAGGGCGAGGCCTCTCTTCCTCATTCACCTCTACTTCGGGAACAGCCTGCTCCAGAATATCTTCGACATATGCACGGATAGAAAGATCCTTCTGCGCTGCCGCAATCTTGATGCGGCGGCGTAACTCAGGGCTAATATCGATCATCAGGCGAGGACGCTTGCTCTGATGCCTGCTTTGATCATCATTATTCTGCTGCTGCATTGCCATAATTTCACCTCTGTTCTTTAAAAGAAGCTACATGAGCATCTGCAAGATGAAATACCTCTCGATGCTACCCATATCCAATATCTGATGAGGTAATTATATATCATTGGTGACAAGTCGTCAAGACATATTTCTATATTTATGACACAATCTATAGTAAGTTACTTTTCTCGCTTGATGCGATGCCAGGTAGTCAGGAGTTATCGTTCTGTGAAAATACGTCAGCAGGCACTTTCTGTGGCACGATAACCTTTAAGCTCGCAGGAAGAATGCTGAAAGTAGCGGGGGTATAACCGGCGGCTTCGCCATCGACCTGAATGGCGACCGGCTGTGGCGTTTCTATCGCAATAGAGGTGAAGGTTTCGTAATGAACCCAGTGACGGCGATGTTCGCGGCGCAGGATGAAGTCCCACAGCACTACCAGGCGACCAAACGGCCCGCGCCTGCGCACGATGCATAAATCGAGCAAGCCATCGTCGCACTTCGCCTGCCAGGTAAACTTGAACGCGCCCGCGTAGAGCTGGGTATTGCCGACAAAAACCTGCAAGGCGCGCATGTTCACAGTTTTTCCATTCTTGTGAAGAGTAACGGGGAAGCTTTGATAGCCGGGGCCTAACCAGGTAGCGGCGAGGAAATAACCAAAAATGCCCAGGCGTTTGAGCGGCTTTTTTTCGACGGCCTGCGTGATTGTGCCATCGAGACCGATGCCGACCATCATCAGAAAATAGCGCCCGTTGACGCAGCCGAGGTCAATACAGCGCGTCTGCCCATGCAGCAGCACGTCGCGCGCGCCTGCATCATAAAAAGGAATGCCCATTTCGCGCGCCCACACATTGACGGTGCCCGTAGGGATGACGCCCAGCGCGGTTTCGCTTCCGGCCAGGGCCTGGATGATTTCGTTGATGGTGCCGTCGCCACCCACTGCGATTACCACGTCGGCTTTCTGTTCTACGGCAGTGCGAGCCAGTTGCTCCGCATCACCGGCTCTTTGCGTGTAACAGAGCTCGACCCTCCAGCCCTGATTGCGTAAAAATGAGGCGGTCTCATGCAAGCGATGCGTATGATGCACAAAGACACCCGATCCCGAATTGGGATTGGCGATCATGACGGCAAAACAATGCGATGCGCCCGAAGCGTGCGAAATATCCCCGGTTGTATCTGTCAGCATATTACTTCTCCGGCTCTACAAGATCAATCTACGCGCGGCACGCGTGCCAGGATTTCCGAGACGACTTCATAATTAATTGTACCCAATCGCTGCGCCACCTGCTCGGCGGTAAGAGTCGCCTGTCCCTGTCGTCCGATCAAGACTACCTCGTCACCTACACGCGCCTGCGGAATGTGCGAGACATCGACGATGCACTGGTCCATGCAGACCCGACCCAGCAGCGGCGCTTCCTGCCCGTGAATCAGCACGGAACCCCAGTTGGCCGGAGCGCGGCGAAATCCGTCGGCGTAGCCAACCGGCAGTATCGCCACCGTTGTAGGCCGTTCCGTCGTAAAGGTACAGCCGTAACTGATGCATTCCCCTGCCGGTATGAGCTTGACCTGGCCCACCTGCGTTTTGAACGAAAGCGCGGGCCGAAAGCCTTCCGGCAGGCGCACCTCCGTCGATGGGTCCAGACCATACAGCGCGATACCGGGCCGCACCATATCGAAATGCGCCTCAGGCAAACTCAAGATCGCCGCGCTGTTGGCGGCATGAATCAGAGGCGGGCGGATGCCTTTTCTCTCCAATACTTCCAATACGCGCCGGAACCGATTCAGTTGCAGGCGCGCATGAGCTAAATTGGCACTATCGGCCATCGCGAAATGGGTAAAGATACCTTCCAGAACAAGCCCGGGCAAACGTTCAACCTCCTGGGCCAGTTGTAATACGTTTTCGGGTTCCTCGGCACGTATACCCAATCGCCCCATACCGCTATCGACCTTGATGTGGACATTGACGGATTTTTTCAGGGCCTGAGCAGCACGCGAGAGCGCCTGGGCCGCTTCCACCGAATACAGTGTGATCGACAATCCCAGGCGCACAGCCTCGCGCATTTGCCAGTGAGGGACATAGCCAAAAACAAGCATGGGCGCATTGATGCCGGCTTCGCGCAAAGGCGCGGCCTCGCTTACCGTCGCCACCCCGATCATGGTGGCACCATTGTGCAAAACTGTACGCGCCACCTTCAGCGCTCCATGCCCGTAGGCATCGGCTTTCAAACTGGCAAGAATACCGACTCGCGGCCCGACCAGCGCCTGAATGCGCCGCGTATTATTCGCGATGGCGCTCAGGTCGATTTCTACCCAGGTAGGCCGCTCGGGGCGCATAACCACAATTTGCTTCCAACCCGGCATCTGGCGCACCAGCTGTTCGGGCGCCTGTTCAGGTTGCGCCATAAGCATTTCTGTTACTCGCTCCATGCGCGTTTCCTCGGAACCTTTGATGAGGACGGTGGATGCGTAGGATAGGAGTTCCGGGTTGGCGGAAGGAACGGATTGGGCCGGTAAATCGGCGGTGTGTACGATCAATCGGCCCCCATGGGATTCTGCGATGAAATGCCGCGCTACTTTTACAGCGTCTTCGTGGGTTGAGGTGATGATGATGCGCTCTGGCGAGAGACCGGCCTGCTGCGCGGCTTCGGAAACAGTTGTCGCCCACTCTCCGCGCAAAATCAGGTAGTCGACGCACGAGGCGGTTTTCTGCCCGGCCTGGCGATGGGCCTCCTCTTCATAGTCGCCCAGGCGTAACATATCGCCAAGCACGGCAATACGGCGACCCGAAGGAAGCGTTCGTAGTGTTTCCAGCCCGACAAGCACCGACGCGGGTGTAGCATTGTGCGTATCGTCGAGCAGCATCGAACCCTGTATGCCGGGGACAGGATTGAGTCTCCCCGGCAGTGGATATACATTCGCCAGGGCATGAGCTATGTCATCCTGATTCAAGCCACAATAGCTGCCGACAGTAGAAGCAGCAAGCATAGTGGAGATATGATGCGCGCCCAGCAGGTGCGAAGAGAGATGGACAGGTTCATCAAAACGGATGCCCTGCCACGTCACTTTCACGTTTTGTGCCGCCAACGGCATAAAAGGTATGATGGGAGCAACAATAAACCTCGCGAGCGAATCTACCATGGAGCCTGAGATGATATCGCGGATGCGCGCATCATCGATGTTGACGATAGCCACACCTTCCTCTGGAAGGTGGGTAAGGAGGGAAACCAGTTCGGCGGCCAATCGATCAACGCTGCCAAAATACTGGAGCTGCGCAGGGCTGATATTGGTCAGGACACCAATCTGGGGCCGCGCAATGCGACACAGGTCTTGAATCTCACCCGGATGATCGCAACTCATCTCCAATACCGCGTACTCGTGGCGCTCTTCAAGACGGCCAAGCGAGAGCGGCAATCCCAGCAGGTCATTGTAGTTTTGCCAGCTGCGAAATGTGGCAAAGCTACCGGCCAGGACAGTAGCTATAGCTTCCTTTGTGCTGGTCTTGCCAGTGCTGCCGGTTACGGCGATAACCGTCGGATGCCAGCGCTCCAGAATGAAGCGAGCATATTGTTGTAAGGCGATGCGTGTGTCTTCTACGACGACGACAGCAATGCCTGCCTGTTGTATCGCCAATTGCGCTTCCTCAGAGAGCGCGTTCATATAGCGAGCCTCTAGCAGCAGGCCCGCCGCTCCTCGCTTCACAGCATCGCCCAGGTAATCATGGCCATCGCGGCGTTCGCCGCGCACGGCTACAAAGAGTTCGCCAGGGATCAGTTGCCTGGTATCGTGGTTAAAAGCATCGAAGTGTTGCTGTTTTCCTGCAAAGCGCAGCACTCCCTGTGTCGCGTCGAGCAGGTGATCAAGGAATATCATTATGGCTCCAACTAGCAGGCTATCACGCGATTTCTCTAGCAGTAGCGGTACTTCCCACTGCTCTCTCTACTAAAAAACGAGGAGGGCCAGTGATCTGTTACATCAGAGGCCCTCCTCGTTTTTAGCGAAAGGAGCAACTCAAGAAGGAGGAGGCTAGAAATTAACCTGTCTGCAAAGTTATGCCTGTATCTCCATGACGCGAGTTCCCCAGTTCGTATGTGTATATCCCGGCCCTGGAATATACTCGGTTGCCATCCAGATGGTCTTGCCATTGTTCGATGGATCAATGACGGCCGCCGAATAGTCGCCCCAGCGGCACAGGCCACCTAATTTGGGTAAGCAGGCGTATTCACGCACGCGGTAAACTCCGGCAGCGGCTACCTGCACGGCTCCAAAACCGGTCTTACCTGACGGCATGACGGTATAGACCGCGCTGGGATATACCTGCGCTGCTGACAGGCTCATGGTCATGACTACTGTGCCATCGGGACTCGCCTGAATTGCCGGATACATCAGATAGGTGCCCAGCATGTCTACATATCCCTGGTTCGTTACGTTAGCACCGCCGATGACATTCCCTTTCAAATGGGGCTGGATTTCAAACCACGCTGCCGCCGAGCGAATCTGCGTATCACCCGGAATCGTGATGGCCGTGGTCAAAGAGGACCATAATTGCCCATTGATGAACTGCACCTGCTGCATGCGATCATCATCGGTATTGAGCAGTTCATTATGCGGGCTTTGCGCGCTCGGTGGCAGTCCGTAGGTTTCCGAAGTAATCACCACGCTGCTGAGATCTGGCACGCCACCTTTCCCTACCTTATCGCGGCCGGTCATGGCCCAGACACCGATGCGATTATCGAATGTTCCATTGGGGTCAAGCGAGTTCAAGAAGTATTCGGCGTTGACATCGCCATGATTGATGGCGGGCTGTACCGAAGCCGCAATAGTACCACCGATATTCAGGTTGCCGAAATGCACATAATTGACCTTCGTATTGTGTACCAGAGCCGCTTTATCGAGCGCGTAAATCTGCGCGCCGTTGAACTGCGGCCCAAGGATCGAGAACTCGTTGGTGCTGACATAGAAATTGAACTGGTCAAGTCCAAAGAGCGGCTGATCACCAAAGCAAGGACAACCAGGATCGCGATTGTCGGTCGTATCGATTTTATAGACCACCGCCGACTTGAGCGGATTGTCATTCGTACTGACCTCGATATCAAAATGCGAATGCTTGTTATTCGGGTCGATGGTGAGAATAGTGCTGAACCAGGCTTGCGTCGTAGGATCAAAATAGCAGCGCGGATCGCTGGTGAACTCGGATGGCGACTCGCCGAAGAAGCTATTCATACTGATCAGCCCGGAAGCGAGCGTACCATTGCGGTGGTAAAGCGCGAAAACGGAATTCACTTCTTCCAGCACGTAATCGCCATTGACGCAGAGGCCCTGGTCGGGGGGTTCAACAGTGCTGCCGTTCACGTTGAAGCTGTCAACTCCACTCAGTCCATTGAAATTCTGCAACAACGAGTGCCCATTCCCTGACGGTGATGCCGGCGCTTCCGGCAGGCCATTCGCGCTACCTGTGCTACCTTTACGGGTAGGGCGATTGACCTTGATCGCAGAGAAATCGGAATGAGAAGACGCGGAAGAGCCTTTCGAGCTAGTTAAGTCCGCCCGGATTACCGCGCTCACCGCTCCCTGGCTGACCGAGTACGGATTGCCAGCAGCATGAGCCAGGGTCGATGGACCATGGAAAAAACCCGTCACCGCAAATCCGCCGGCGACAGCCAGGATAGTGACGAGCGAAAGGATAATGCTCATCTTTGAGCGAGAAGTAATGCGCATGCGACCATCTCACTTTCGAAAATAATTTCAATCTCACATGAGAAGCCAGGTCCAATAGCCAACAGCGTTTATCGGGTATCAGATACAATTATGGAAGAAAGCGCTCAGATACGAAAGGGTAAAGTGGTTAAGAAGCGGTTAAGGGCTGGTTGCAATTTTGTACAAAACGAAGCAAATGAACGCTACTCGTTTTTTAAGAGAGCAAAAAAGCCTTCCAGGATGAAAATAACTTATATATACATTTACACAAGAATTAAAAATGTAAAATGCTTGATTAGACAAGCAAAAAGGGGATGATTTTTGGCGATTTTTGTCGTATAATATATCCATGAGGTTCGATCTGCAACCTCGTAGGGGGAAATATTTCTTCAAGGAGGAAGGAAGAAACATGCTCCAAAAACGATTCCTGCTTACCGTCGTCCTTAGTACGCTGCTGGCTATGCTCTCCATGGGTTTTATGACGCTCACCGCGAGCGCGCAGGCTGTAGCATCTCCGGCACATAGTGTCACGTTCAAAGTCGGCACCACGCCGCTATCCGGCACGCCGAATTCGAACATCAAGGATAACAAGAAAGGGAAACCGGTCTTCAAGCCGAAGAAGCTCTCCTGCACCCAGGTTCAGGGTCAGGCCTGCAACACCATCACCAACGAGTCCAATGAAAATGTAGACATTTACCTGAATGGCAGCTACTTCTTCAGCCAGACACCAGGTCAGGTCAACTACATCTACTACGGTGGAGCTGGAACCTACGTTTACACCATACCCAACCAGAATCCCAAGACCAAACTGACGGTAACCGTCACGATGGGTTAATCGCGGCGACCTTCCAACAGGGCCGAGAAAAATCAACAGCGCTTGATAGGGTGAATCTATCAAGCGCTGTTCCTTTTAAGTATCCTCAACAAACGCAGGATAAGCGTGTCTTATCCATGTGAGAGATACGCTGAATTGTTTTCCCTAGATCAATGCGCTATGGAGTCAATACGGCTCTTTCAGACATACCAATCGCCGCGCGTCAGAGGCAGTCGGCTATCGCCATGGTCAGGTTTAGCCAGCAGCGTCTGATAAATGTTCGTCCGGCCAGTTTTGAAAGCATGGATCGATGCGGCCATGTATAGCCGCCAGATACGATAGGTGACCTCGTTGGTATAGTGGCGCGCCTCCTCGGCATGAGCCTCCAATCGTTTGACCCAATGGCGCAGCGTGAGCGCATAATGCTCGCGCAGGCTTTCAACGTCGCGTACCTCGAAGCCGCTTGCCTCGGCTATGCGCAATGTTGTACTGATCGGCACCAGTTCACCATCTGGAAACACATATTTCTGGTTAAAGGATGATTCCTGCAAAGCGGTTGCGGTCATCACACTGGCTATTCCATGGTTAAGGAAGACTCCGCCCGGTCGCAAGAGGTGCCACGCCTGTTTAAAATATGTGGGCAGCAGCGCCTCACCCACGTGTTCAAACATACCCACGCTCACAATTTTCTCATAGGTGTGTTCCTCGTTCACATCGCGATAATCGCGCATCTCCACGCAGCAGCGATCGGTTAAACCCGCCTGCCGGATACGCTCCTGCGCCAGGTCTGCTTGCGCCTGGCTCAAGGTAATGCCATAGGTGTCGACGCCATAATGTTGCGCGGCATAGATCACCAATCCACCCCAGCCGCAGCCGATATCCAGCAGACGCTCTCCCGGGCGCAAGCGCAACTTGCGACAAATATACTCGAGCTTGCGCTGCTGGGCTGTATCCAGGTCGTCATCGGGACTGGCAAAGTAGGCGCAAGAGTAGACCATGTGCTGATCCAGCCAGAGCGCATAGAAATCATTGGAACGATTGTAGTGATAGGAGATGGCCTGCTTATCGCGCTCTTTCGAGTGCAACGCGCCCCGCAATCTGGCGCCTGAATCGCCAGGGCGAGGTTGGCCTGTGCGAGGCAAGCTCAACAACCGTTTCCCATAGCGGACCTGCGCCATCTTTCCCCAACGCTCATCCATGATCTGATCCGCTACCGGAAACACGGCTTCGATATCCCCCTCGATATCAAAGTCATTGTAAATATACGCCTCGCCCAGATTCAGTTCGCTGGGCGGCAGGAACATCTTCCGCAGGGCCCCCGGATGCTGGAGTACCAGTGTGAAACGGGGTGGCTCATCCGCTTCCGGCTTTGATTGCCAGACCGTTCCTTCCCACAGCCGCACAGCAAAGGCAGGCACCTCCGCGGAGCCGAAAAAATCTTGTAACAATGATAGGGTGGTTTGGATGGCCGGATCGGTCGTTTTTGTGGTTTGCGAAGCCATAGCCTCTTTGCTCCTTTCATCTCGCCAGTACAAACTGCATCCCCCCCACCTGCCTCACCATCCCTTTCAATTCCATCATCATTAGCGTGGCAGTAACCGTCGTGGTCGCCAACCCCGATTCACGAATCAGGTCGTCCACGTGGCGCGGCTCGTGGCCGATCAAATCCAGAAGCACACGCTCTTCGGCATTCTCCGGTAGCGCCGCCTGCATCTCGATATGTTGCGGGATCATGAAGAGATTGAGAGCCTCCAGAATGTCCTTCACGTCCATCACCGGGCGGGCACCGTCCTGGATCAGGCGGTTAACGCCCTTGCTCCTGCTGGAGAGAATGCTGCCGGGAACGGCGAAGACCTCGCGCCCCTGCTTCAGGGCAAAGTTGGCGGTAATCAATGCCCCGCTTTTTTCGGGCGCTTCGATGACCAGTACACCGAGCGAAAGACCGGAGATGATGCGATTGCGAGCAGGAAAATTGCCGCTTTCGGGCTGAACTCCCAGCGGATATTCCGTAATTAAGGCTCCCTGACCTGATTCTACGATGCGACGAGCCAGGCCACGATTGATGGGCGGATAGATGGTGTCCAGGCCATTCGCCAGCACCGCTATCGTGCGACCACCGGCATCCAACGCCGCTGTGTGGGCGATGGTGTCGATGCCGAGGGCTAATCCGCTCACGACTGTAACCTTACCCTTGGCGAGGTCGCTCACCATCTGCTCGGTCACCTGGCGGCCGTAGGTGGTCGAATTGCGCGTGCCAACCACAGCCAGCGCGAATTGATCGGCCTCTGTAAAAGTGCCATAAATATAGAGTACGGGCGGCGGAGCATCGACTTCTTTAAGCAGCGCAGGGTACGTTTTGTCCTTCCAGGTAATTACTCGAATGTGTAATTTGTCCAGGCGCTCAAGCTCCCGCTGCGGTATGATGGCGGCGCGCTGCTTCAGGAAACGTTCAATGATCTTCGGCTCCAGGCCCGCCTGTGCCAGTTCTTTGCTACCGGCATGCCATGCCGCAGCGGCATCATCGTGAAAGAAATCGAGCAGTAACTTGAAACGGACGGGGCCTATGCCGAGCACGCGGTTGAAAGCAATCCAGTAGGCCAGTTCGTCTAATGACAGCGCGTCAGAGGGATAGTAGTGCGAGGGTGAATCAGACACTTCCATCTTGCTTGTCCATCCTTACGAAAGATTTTTCCCTCAAAGTTGCCCCCGCTCACTCATAGGAGCCTGGTTGCTGTGAGTCGTGCCCTATTCTACAAGATTTCCAGCCTTCTGTATAGTCACTTAATACTGGTGATTGCCCAGAAGTGGCCAGGACCAGGAAAGCACGCGGTATCTCAAGGCTGGGCACAGGATTCTTCGCTACGCTCAGAATGACAGGCCCGAGCGCAGCCAGGTGCCTCCGGGCCTGTCATTCTGAGCGTAGCGAAGAATCCCTGGCCTCACCTATGCTGTAGCCAAAATAGGTAGTTCTGTTAACCTGTTTATGTTCCAGCGTTGAGATAATCAAGTCGAAGCTTCTACCAAGCTTCTGGAGAGGGATGGCGAGGGGAGGATAAAAGTTTGTTTTTCCCGGAAACTACGCAAGCGCTTCGTTCTTTTAGAAAGACAAAGGACGAGAGACTTAGAGATGCCACCAGCTGGGGGTTGGCGGCATCCGCACTAGAAGATATTGACGATATCAAGGAAATCTGTAATGAGCAATAACTTCGACAATCAACAATATTCGAATGGATATCAACCCGAAGCCGGAAATGGATACCAGCAAAACCGCCCGGCAGGAAGCCTGTTACGCGATTACGCCAGGCAACAACTCCAGGTACCTCAGCAATATTCTCCTCCTGCTAATTCTCAGACGCAAGGGCCACCTTCTTATTCACCCATGCCTGTGCCATCTGCGCCGCCACAGCAACCACCACAACAAGGATGGCCTTCACCACAGGGATGGCCCTCGCCCTCGTTGTTATCAAACGCGGTACAGATGGTGCGCAGCTGGTCCGGTAAAATAGTAGCAGCCCGCAATGTCAATGTTCCCCAGGAGCCGCTCGTCCTGTATCATCCACCTACGCCGCCTGATCTACACAGGCGCTCGGAACGCTGGCAACGTTCGCGGGCGGTACGCATCTCGATGCGTATGCGCCACCGCAGAGCACGCTGGAAACGCGCCCGGCCCAATAGTAAAAAAATCTGGGCTATCGTAGCTACTGTTTTCGCGCTGCTGCTGGTCATCGCTTCATCGGGGGCAACTGCCGCGGCCTACGCTTACTATCAGAGTCAGCTGCCGCAAGTCCAGGGACTGGCATCACGGGTGGGAGTTGACCAGACCACGCATATTTACGACCGCAACGGCGTACTCCTCTTTAATGCCTATGATAGTGCAGGACGCAGCACTCCTGTTGCTTATAATCAAATTCCAGGGGTCATGCAGGACGCAATGATCGCGGCAGAAGACAATACCTTTTG
The DNA here is from genome assembly GCA_035653615.1 of Ktedonobacteraceae bacterium. Lineage (NCBI taxonomy): Bacteria > Bacillati > Chloroflexota > Ktedonobacteria > Ktedonobacterales > Ktedonobacteraceae > Ktedonobacteraceae bacterium. Next base: position 28,042 of record DASRBN010000011.1, read on the forward strand.
GGATAATGCGGGCATCAATCCGCTGGCGATTATCCGCGCCGCCACTCAGAACGTATCATCGGGCCAGATTCAGAGCGGCGCCAGTACGATTACACAGCAATTAGTGAAGAACTTGACGGGCAATACCCAGGATACATTGCAACGTAAAATTCCCGAAGCAGCGCTGGCAATCGGTCTGACGCAGCAGTATCCCAAGTGGAAAATCCTGGAGATGTACTTCAATGTCGCTCCTTTCGGCGCGCAAGATGTTGGCGTCGAAGCGGCTGTCGAGGACTTCTTTGGCCTGAAACCGCATTGCGATAAGAACTTCAAATGCACCCCGGCCATCGTCAACCTGGCCCTTGATAAGAATGGCCATCCTGATCCTGTCCTGGCGCTGGCACGCGCATCGTTGCTGGCCGGCATGCCGCAGGATCCGCCTGCTTACGACCCAACCGTGAGTTCCAGCAATCTACAGCAGGCGCTCTTACGCCAGCAGTATGTTTTAAGCCAGATGCTCGCGCTACATATGGACATAAACCTTGGGCTGGGAGATCAGATCCAGGATTATGGTCCGATCACACAGGACATGGTGAATCAGGCAGAAGCATTGACGGCCAAAATGACGTTCCCCGGCTATCACTATTTTAAAAAGGACCCACATTTCGTGGATTGGATCATTTCGCAGCTGGAGACGGCATTGGGAAATGGCGATCCGCAGGTTGGAGTACACCTGTTTCTGTCGGGCGGATTCAACATTCGCACCACTATAGACTCGAACCTGGAATCCTTCGTGGAGAATGCCGTGCATCGTCATCTGGATGAACCGGAATACCAGCCCCTTGTAGGCGGTGATGGGCCGCTTAATACTGTCGAGAATGTCAACGATTCCGCGGTAGTGGTGATGAACGCGCATGACGGCGAAATTCTGGCTATGGACGGCAGCGCAAACTTTAATTCTAACGATCCTAGAATTGATGGACAATATAATGCCGCCCTCTCGCCGCGCCAGCCCGGTTCATCCTTCAAACCCATCGTCTACGCGACGGCATTCGAGATGGGATGGTACCCCGGAATCGTGCTGCCAGATGTGAAGACCTACTTCCCCAAGTATTATGGACCGCAGAGTGGTGATCCTACGAAAATCGCTTACGTGCCTTCCGATTACGGCGGCAGCTATAACAACACAAAATGGCCCATTCACATGGACCTGCAGAACTCGTTCAACATCCCGGCAATCAAGGCCCTCATGTATGCCGGCACGCAAAACGTGCTGACAACGGCAGAACGCATGGGCATAACAGGAATAGACCCGAAAACTTTGGGCCCTGCTTTTGCGCTCGGAACTGCTGGAGTTTCCCTGCTCCAGATGGTAGGCGCCTACCAGGTCTTTGCCGACCAGGGCGTGCGCGTTCCACCGCAGGGCGTCCTGGATATCTGGGACAACTATGGAGACCATATCTACCATTTTGACCCCAGCCATCCTCAAGGCGTGCAGGTAATCAGCAAACAGATCGCCTTTTTGATTACCTCGATGCTGACCGACGAGAATGCCCGCAGCTACGAGTTCGAAACTGATCATGTGCTTTCCATGTGGGACTGGACACTGCCGAACGGTACTCACCCGGCAGTAGCGGCCAAAACTGGCACGACCGACAGCTTCAGAGATAACTGGACGCTTGGCTATACGTCAAATGTGGTAGTAGGAGTCTGGTCCGGCAATGCTGACAATAGCATCATGTACAATCACGTCATTGGTATCACGGGTGCCGCGCCTATCTGGCACAGCGTGATCGAACGCGTGAGCGGTCATTGCGAGGGCGACCCGCTCCTGCCATGCGGCAACATTTCAACCATTTTACCGCCAGGACAGTTCCAGGTGCCTCCTGGAGTGCTTCAGCAAACCGTCTCGGCACAGACAGGCCTCTATGGAAGTGGCTATACCGACTGGATGCTGATGAGCGATATTCCCCAGCCCATAAGTGGTAACAATGGGAACGGGAATCAAAATGGAACACAAACACCATAGTCATTTCTCTCATATAGCGCCGCGAGCAACAGAAGGCCTCCTCAATATTGAGGGGGTCTTCTGTTGCTCTATAGTACCTCTGCTTTAAACCCTTGACAAACACGGCTGCCGAGTGCTATTCTGTACTTGCACTCTCATGGTGAGAGTGCTAGCAATCATCCTTGACAAACGAAGTATCATACCTTTATCTACTACTGGATGCCGTGAGGATATCTGAGCATATGATGCCAATGAGCCCGCGCAAGCAGCAAATCCTGCGCGCACTTGTCGAAGAATACATCCACACTGCTACACCTGTTGCGTCTGAGACCCTGGTGCGTAAATATGGTCTGAGTTTCAGTTCCGCTACTGTTCGTCATGAGCTGGCCGGGCTGGAGGAAGGGCATCTCATCTACCAGCCGCATACGTCCGCCGGGCGCGTTCCTACTGACCTGGGATACCGCTATTTTGTGGAGCATCTCATGCAGGAATCGGCGCTCTCGCTGGATGAGCAGCGCCTCATTCGCCACCAGTTCTACCAGGTGCAGGACCAGCTGGATCAGTGGGTGCGCCTGACCGCTTCGGTTATGGCGCGTTTGTTGCACAGCGCGGCAGTCATGACACCCCCACGAGCGAATGAGGGACGGCTAAAGCACTTCGAGGTGCTGTCCGTTACCGAACTTTCCGCTCACCTGGTGCTCGTGCTGACGGATGGAACGGTAAAGCAGCAACGATTGCTCCTGGAGTATCCGATCGAGCAGGAAGAATTAAGCTCATCAGCAGATCGTTTGAACAGGCTTCTCCAGGAAAAAAGTGCTGGCGAGGTAAAAAAGATACTCGAACAAAATGAACTTTCGCCGGTAGAGCATCTGATCGGCAGCACCATCGCACGTATTCTAGAGCAACATGGCGACCCGCTGGGCGACATATTCTACCGCGAAGGCGTCGTCAATATCCTGGAGCAGCCGGAGTACAGCCGCATGGGACCGGAAGAAGAGCGCAGCGAACGCGTGCGTAAAGTGATGGAAGTATTGGAGCAAAATCGTTTCCTTCCAGCCCTTGCCTCACACTTGCGCGAATCCGACGGCGTGCAGGTGATCATCGGCGGTGAGAACGAGTGGGATGAGATGAAGGATGTCAGCCTGGTTGTAGCCCGCTATGGACATGAGGGCAAGATCGGCGGTTTATTGGGCGTCATCGGCCCTACCCGCATGCAATACGGACGTGCCATCGCCGTAGTGCGCTACATGACCCAGGTAATGAACGAGCTACTGGCTGAAGTCTATGGATTTGACGAGTGAGTAGGGGTCGCGCCCGATTCAGGTTGGGCGACCCATTCGGGGTCGCCCCTACGCATTTATAATAAACAATTGATACACTATACATTTTTAGGAGGCAACTGTGCCAAAGGTTATTGGAATCGATCTGGGAACAACCAACTCGTGCGTCGCCGTCATGGAAGGCGGTGAGCCTGTCGTTATTCCGAACGCGGAAGGGGCACGCACCACTCCCTCCATCGTAGCAATGAATAAGAATGGCGAGCGGCTCGTCGGTGAGGTGGCAAAGCGCCAGGCTGTCACCAATCCTGAGAACACCATCTACTCCATCAAGCGCTTCATGGGTCGCAAGTATGATGATCCTGAAGTGGATCGCGACCGGCGGTTGGTGCCATATAAAGTGGTGCGGGCAAGCAACGGCGATGCCTGGGTAGAGGTGCAGGGCAAGCAGTATAGCCCGCCGGAAATCTCGGCCATGATCCTGCAGAAACTCAAGACCGACGCCGAGGCCTATCTCGGAGAGCGTGTGACGCAGGCTGTGATTACCGTTCCGGCCTACTTCAATGACGCGCAGCGCCAGGCGACCAAAGATGCCGGTAAGATCGCCGGCCTGGAAGTCCTGCGTATCATCAACGAGCCGACAGCTGCATCGCTGGCATACGGCCTGGACAAGAAAAAGGACGAGCGTATCGGCGTCTATGATCTTGGTGGTGGCACATTCGATATCTCGATCCTGGAACTCGGCGATGGCGTTTTCGAGGTCAAGAGTACCAACGGTGATACACACCTGGGCGGCGATGACTTCGACCAGCGCATCATCAACTGGATGGCCGATGAGTTTCGCAAGGAGCAGGGCATCGACCTGCGGCAGGATCGCATGGCCTTGCAGCGCTTGAAAGAGGCAGCGGAGAAGGCCAAAAAGGAACTCTCCAGCTCGATGCAGACGGAAATCAACCTGCCGTTCATCACGGCGGACGCCAGCGGCCCTAAGCACCTGAACATGACGCTGACCCGCTCAAAGCTGGAACAATTGGTAGAAGACCTGATCGAGAAATCGCGTGGTCCCGTCATGAAGGCGCTCGCTGATGCAGGCATTCGTCCTGGAGATATCAACGAAGTCGTGCTGGTTGGCGGCCAGACGCGTATGCCGGCGGTGCAGACCCTGGTACGCCGCATTTTTGATCGCGACCCGCATCGCGGCGTGAACCCTGACGAAGTGGTGGCCGTTGGAGCTGCTATCCAGGCAGGCGTGCTGACCGGCGATGTCAAGGATGTCCTGCTGCTGGATGTCACCCCGCTCTCCCTGGGTATCGAGACGCTGGGCGGTGTCTTTACGCGCCTGATCGAGCGCAACACAACCATTCCAACGCAAAAGAGCCAGGTTTTCTCGACTGCCAGCGACAACCAGCCGAGCGTAGAGATCAACGTCCTGCAAGGCGAGCGCGAGTTCGCCAAGGACAATCGCTCGCTGGGCAGCTTTATCCTGGATGGTATTCCACCCGCTCCTCGCGGCATCCCGCAGATCGAGGTAACGTTCGATATCGACGCCAACGGCATCGTGAACGTTTCGGCACGCGACAAGGGCACCGGGCGCGAGCAAAAGATTACCATCGTAGCTTCCAGCGGCCTCTCTAAAGACCAGATCGACCGTATGGTACGCGACGCCGAATCCCACGCTGCCGAAGACAAGCGGCGCAAGGAAGAGGTCGAGGAGCGCAACCTGGCCGATAGCGCAGCCTACCGTGCGGAAAAGAGCATCTCGGACCTGGGTGACAAGATTACCGCGGAACAAAAGAGCGAACTGGAGTCCAAAATTGCCGACATCCGGGCCGCGCTCTCAACCGATGATGTGGCTCGCATCAAAGCCTCGCGTGAGGCGCTGGAGCAATCCTTCCATCGCATCAGCGAGTCCATCTACAGGCAGGCCGGTGCTGGCGCCGGTGGTCCGGGAGCCGACTTCGGTGGTGGTGCGGATCAGGGTAACCCCTCTGACCAGGGCGGCCCTCACGATGATACCATCGAGGGTGAATACAAAGAGATGTAGGGGAATAATGGGAGAACTGTCCTTGTTTAGGAATGTATCTCCTACTCTGATATATGGTCCAGAGGAATCTTTCAGGTATAGCAAGTCATTAGTCTTGCTATACCTGAAAAAACAATGTAGTATGGAATGAAGCACGGAAAAGCAGTTTTAAACCTGGCAGCGCGGAAAGAGCCGCGCCCTGTTGCTCACTTTAAAGGACCGGTCGATGGCCACGAATAAACGAGACTATTATGAGGTACTGGGTGTATCGCGCAGCGCGAGCGAAGAGGAACTGAAGAAGGCCTTTCGTCGTCTTGCCAAGCAGTATCATCCCGACGCCAATAAAGAGCAGGGAGCGGAAGCCCGCTTTATTGAGATCAATGAAGCTTATGAAGTATTGAGCGATCCGCAAAAGCGAGCTGCCTATGACCGCTATGGGCACGCGGGCGTGAATGGTTCGGGGACAGCGGGCTTCGGTGACTTTGCCGGATTCAGCTCGATCAATGATCTTTTTGAAACATTTTTCGCGGGTGCTACGACCTCGCAGCGCCGTTCAGGCATGCAGCGAGGCGCGGACCTCAAATATGAACTGACGATTACCTTTGAAGAGGCGGTGTTTGGTTGCCAGAAAGAGATTGAACTGCCGCGTTGGGAGACCTGCTCAGTATGTCGCGGCAGTGGCGCGCAACCTGGCACTTCCACGGCTCGCTGTTCCTCCTGCCAGGGCACGGGCGAGATTCGCCGCGTACAGCAGTCGATCTTTGGGCAGTTTGTCAACGTGACGATGTGCGAACGCTGCCACGGCGAGGGGCGCGTGATTACGACGCCTTGTGAGAAGTGTCGCGGGCAGGGACGCGTGCGCAACAATCGCCGCGTGGTGGTCAATATTCCTGCCGGCGTGGATGACGGCATCAATGTGCGCGTGACAGGCGAGGGCGAGGTAAGCGCTCGCGGTGGGACGCCGGGAAATCTGTATGTGATTCTTACGGTCAAGCCGCATCCGTTCTTCAAACGCCAGGGCAACGATATCCTCTACGAACTGCCGATTAGCTTTACGCAGGCAGCGCTTGGCGACGAAGTTGAGGTGCCTACTGTCGATGGCAAGACGACAATGCTCAAGATTCCGGCAGGCACGCAAAGCAATCGCTCGTTCCGTCTCAAGGGTATGGGTGTGCCGGTTGTGCATAGCAACGCTCGCGGCGACCAGCACGTTATCGTGAAAGTGGTAACGCCCACCAACCTGACCTCGGAGCAGAAACGCCTGCTCGAGGAGTTTGCTCGCCTGGAACGCGAACAGGCCGAACAAAACGACAAAAACATCTTCCGCAACTTGTTTGAAAAGACAAAAGATGTGTTCCAATAAAACAGGCGTTTTATTGGAACACATCTAATTCTTCGATATCTTTCCGACTCCTGTCGTACGGGGCATTCTGCGCGCGCTCTCCAAACTCAGCGAGTACGGGATAGTGATCGCTGGCTTTCTCCCCCGCAATACCATTTCCCCCGGTGATTACCTTGCAGCACGTGAGACGTCGCGTCATTTCTGGGCTGGCAAAGATATAATCGATGCGACCGGCAGGTGCGCCCGCAGGACAGGTGAATCCGGAGGCGCGCGGGTTCGTATAGCGAAAACTGTCGGTATAGCCCGCTTTCAGTAACAGGTCAATGCTGCCGCGCGGCGCATACAGCGTCACCAGCTCGTCAAAAATCGCCGATAATATCCTGCTGCGAGGGATAGCTCGCAGCAGCGGGTTGAAGATGTGGAAAGCAGGAGGTACCACAAAATTCAGGTAGGGATGCCCACTGTTGACCAGGGCATCTTGCTTGTAGCGCCGATCCAACATCGCGAGATAGCCCAGCAACGCGCTGCCTTTCAAGCGATCTCCTGGCGCGAGCGCGTTGAAATCGCCCATCAAAAGATGAGGCGTTCCTTGTAAGGGGGCCATGATGCGCAAAATTTCACGCACTTCAGTACGCCGGATGCTATCGCCGGCTCGTCCATGACTAAAAGATGCCGTCAGGTGCGTCACAAAGACCGTAAGCTGACTGCCATCCTTTTCCTCAACACACACCTCTAAAAGTGGCTTTGTCAGGATATCAGGGCGTGTATGCACCTGCGTTCGCACAATGGGAAGACGGCTGAGTACGGCTGCCTGCCAATCCGTGCTATGCTGCCCGCTGGCGCTCATCCGGTATTCCATGCCCAGCCGCTCTGCCAGCGTTTCAACGACCCGTGGATTCGTGGCCTCGACAAGGCCAACAACATCAGGGTCAGCAGATCGAATCATCGTAGTTATCTGATCAATGCGAGGTCGACCACCAACGAGGATATTATATGAAAGTACGCGCGTCATTCGTTCTATTTTCCTTACATGATGAGATAGTATCTGGTTTCAGTATATCAGACGGAGAGAGACGGATGAAAGCTACATGGCGCGACTTGACAAACTGCCCCGCATAGTATACCTTCATTCTTAACAATATCATACGTAGCATTGATCGAGGGAAGTAGGTTTGCGCTCCGGCTTCAGAGAGCTGGTGGGTGATGCGAGCCAGCGCCGGGGACGAACTGAAACTGCCTCGTGAGCTGTGGCTGTGAAATGCCATTCCAGCAATGGAGGATGTAAGTAGTAGTCACCGGGAACTCCCGTTACAGAGCGCGGGTGTGTTCGCACCCAGAAAGGCAGCTATCGCGAGATAGCTGCGAAGCAAGGTGGTACCGCGAAAGTGAGTCGTATGCGCACTGTTCGCCCTTGTCGGGCGGAGGGCGCATTCTTTTTGCCCTCCGCGCTGTCCAAAAGCAACAAGGAGGATCGAATGCCACAACAGGAACCGGCCAGCATCGACGCTGGCACGCCAGAACAGGGGCAACAAACCCAACAAACGTCATCGTCTCAACTTGCCAGGGTGCGACCGCCCAGGTATGATTTCGCAAGCTTCGAGGAGAAGTGGCGCGAACGATGGGAGCAGCAGCATCTCTACCAGGTAGACCTGGAACGCGCTGAGCGGCCTTACTACAACCTCATGATGTTCCCCTACCCTTCCGCTGAGGGATTGCACGTGGGCAACATGTATTCCTATGTTGGCTCGGACATTCATGGGCGCTGGATGACCATGCAAGGGTATGATGTCTTCGAGCCGATCGGATTCGACGCCTTCGGCATCCACAGCGAAAACTTCGCTATCAAGCGCGGCGTGCATCCCATGCTGCTCACCGGACACAACGTCGAACATTTTCGCGAACAGCAGTTGAAGCGCATCGGCAATCGCTTCGACTGGTCGCACGAGGCACATACCACCGACCCGCGCTACTATAAATGGACGCAGTGGATTTTCCTGCAATTGTTCAAAGCTGGATTGGCCGAACGCAAGACCGCGCCGGTCAACTGGTGTCCAAAGGACAAAACCGTGCTGGCCGATGAACAGGTAATTGCCGGTCGCTGCGAGCGCTGCGGAACGCTGGTAGAGCGGCGCTGGCTGGAACAGTGGTTCCTGAAACTGACAGCCTACGCGCAGCGGCTCCTGGACAACCTGGAATGGATCGACTGGTCGGAGCGCGTCAAAACGGCCCAGCGCAACTGGATAGGCCGTTCAGAGGGACTCGAATTTGAGATGCAGATCGATGGGTTACCGGGCGAGAGCGTACAGGTCTATACGACGCGCCCGGATACCATCTTCGGCATGACCTTCGTAGCGCTGGCCCCACTTCACCCGCTTATTCCACGCATCACAGCGGGCGAGCATCTCACAGCTGTCACCGCCTACCAGCAGCAGGCCAATCGTCCACACGACGACGAGCAGCGCATCATGACCGGCGTCTTCACTGGAGCCTTTGCCCTGCATCCCCTGACCGGCGAGCGCATTCCTATCTGGGTAGCTGATTTTGTCCTGGAAGGCTACGGTGCAGGCGCGATCATGGGCGTCCCGGCGCACGACGAACGCGACATGGCCTTCGCGAAAGCCATGGGATTGCCGGTGCGCGTGATAGTTATCCCGCCCGATGACGATGCAGCGCTGCTTGTGGAACAGATGCAGCAAACCGGAGAAGCATATGTGCAACCGGGAGTGCTGATCGATTCCGCCGGGTATTCAGGCATGACCTCGGCACAGGCCAGCGACGCCTTTGCTGCCTGGTTCGAGGAGCGTGGTAGCGGCAAGCGGGTCGCGAAATACCACCTGCGCGACTGGCTCATCAGCCGCCAGCGCTACTGGGGGCCGCCCATTCCAATCATCTACTGCCCGCGGCATGGAGCCGTAGCGGTGCCGGAAGACCAGTTGCCGGTTCTCCTGCCCAGCACGGAGAACTGGATGCCCACCGGAACCGGAGCGTCACCGCTCGCGGCCATCGAGGAGTTTGTCTCGACAACCTGCCCCATCTGCGGCCAACCGGCCAGGCGCGAAACGGATGTCAGCGATAACTTCCTGGACTCAGCCTGGTACTACCTACGCTACCTGTCTCACAACGACGAGACGCAGGCCTGGGACCCGGCCCTGGCGCGCAAGTGGCTACCGGTTGACATGTACATCGGCGGCCTGGAACACAGCGTTCTGCACCTGATGTACGCACGCTTTATCGCGATGGCGCTGCACGATCTTGGCTATCTGGAGTTCGAGGAGCCGTTTAAACGCTTCCGTGCCAACGGTACGATTACGAAGGATGGCGCGAAGATCTCCAAATCAAGAGGGAACGTCGTCAACCCGGACGACTACATCTCGCGCTTCGGCGCGGATGTGTTCAGAGTCTACCTGATGTTCATGGGACCTTATGATGCCGGCGGCGATTTCAGCGACCGCGGCATCGGCGGTGTCGTGCGCTTCCTTGACCGCGCCTGGTCGCTGGTCACGCGCCATGCCGCGAGCGCGGTCGAGGAAGCGGTCCAGGGAGATGCGCGGCGTGTCCTTCACCAAACCATCAAGCGCGTCACCGAAGATATCGCCACCCTGAAATACAATACCGCAATTGCTGCGCTGATGGAGTTGCTCAACAGCCTGGAAAGCAGGCAAACCGTTACAGGCGAGGAACTGCGCACGCTGTTGCTGCTTATGGCTCCCCTGGCTCCCTATATCACAGAGGAACTCTGGGAGCGCATTGGCCAGCCAGGCTCAATCCACACCGCATCCTGGCCCGCGTTCGATACTGACGCTATCCGCGCCGAGACGCTGGCACTCGCTGTGCAGGTCAACGGTCGCGTCCGTGGTCGCCTCGAAGTCGCGTACAACACGCCCGAAGCTGAGATCAAACGGCTGGCGCTAGAGGCTCCCAGAGTGCAAGCATATATAGATGGGCAGCAAGTGAGCCGCGTGATTTACGTACCGGAGCGGCTGGTGAATATTGTGACCGAGTAAGAAAGGCACGGAGCAGCAAATATGATCGATTCGCTAACATTCATCACAAGCAATCCAGGAAAGGCCAGGCAACTCGGCCGGTATCTAGACTTTCCCGTGATTCACAAAAACATTGACCTGGTCGAAATGCAATCGCTTGATTTAACAGAGATCATCGAGCAGAAAGCCAAAGAGGCTTATAAGCATATCCGCTCGCCGGTACTGGTAGAAGATACCTCGCTACGATTTCTGACATTGGGCAGATTGCCGGGGCCACTCATCAAATGGTTTTTAACAGAACTGGGTACAAATGGGCTTTGCAAGTTGCTTGATGGATATACGGATCGATCTGCCCTGGCAGAAGTACAATTTGGCTTGTATGATGGCGAGATGTTTCAGTCCTTCGCAGGTAGTAGAGAAGGTTCGATTGCTCCTGCTCCACGCGGGAACAGCGGCTTTGGTTGGGATTCCATATTCATCCCTAAAGGGTATCACAAGACATGGGGCGAGATGACGAGCAGCGAAACGCAAGAAACATCGATGAGAAAAATCGCGCTGAAGAAACTGGAAGTGTATTTATCTGCCCTGTAGGGGTAGGGGAGCTTGCTCCCCCACCCCTACTGAGATTGTAACGTCCTATGCGTAATTCCAGGTCACGCGCTTCAGAAGGTATGATGGCAGTTCGTTAATGGGAAGACGAATCTGAGTCATACCATCACGCTCGCGAATCGTGACTGTCGAATCCTCAAGGGTCTGGAAATCGACGGTGACGCAATACGGCGTGCCGATCTCGTCCTGGCGGCGATAGCGGCGACCGATATTGGCCACATCATCGTACTGCGCGACCATGAACCGCTTCAAGCGATTATGGATATCCTTCGCCGTCGTTACCAGTTCCTCTTTGTTCTTCTGCAAGGGCAATACCGCGACCTTGACGGGCGCCAGCCACGGATGCAGGCGCAGCACAGTGCGGCCCTCCTTATCCTTGCCGGATGGTGGCTCTTCCTCGTAGGCATCGAGCAGCAGGTTCAGGAAGGTGCGATCCACGCCGCCAGAGGTCTCGACGATCCATGGGATATACCGTTCTTTGGTCTCTGGATCGGTATAGCTCAGGTCGTGGCCGCTGTACTCACTGTGGCGCGAAAGATCCCAGTCTTGCCGCCAGTGAATGCCCTCCCATTCCTGCCAGCCCAGTACAGTTCGATACTCGATGTCGAAAGCTTGCTTCGCGTAATGGGCAAGCTCATCGGGCGCGTGAGCGCGGAAGCGCAGGCGATCCTTGTGGTTGATGATACCCTCGTACCACTTGAAGCGGAACTCTTTCCAGTAATCGAACCACTTCTGCATCTCGCTCGGATGCACGAAGAATTGCAGGTCCCACTGCTCGAATTCGCGCTGGCGGAAGAGGAAGTTGCCGGGTGTGACCTCGTTGCGGAACGCCTTACCAATCTGGCAAATGCCGAAAGGTATCTGCATGCGCGAGGACTTCAAGACATTATCGTAGTCCAGGTAGATGTTCTGGCAGGCCTCGCCGCGCAGGTAGGTCTTCATGCGCTCGCCCTCGACGACGCCGATATATGTTTCCATCATCAGGTTGAAGAGACGCGGCTCCGTCAGTTCGCCGCCACATTCCGGGCATTTATTTTGCTCGACGTTCTCTACTGGCAGGTGATCCAGGCGGAAACGCCGCTTGCAGTTCTTGCAATCCACGAGCCGGTCGACGAAATTCTCAACATGGCCGCTGGCCTCCCACACGCGCGGGTGCGTGATGATATTGCCTTCGATACCGACGACGTTATCATTCATCTGCACCATCGACCACCACCAGTAGCGGCGGATGTTGTTGCGCAATTCGACGCCGAGCGGCCCGAAGTCATAGATGCCGGAGACGCCGCCGTAGATTTCGGAGTTGGGGTAGACGAAGCCACGCCGCTTGCACAACGAAACGATCTTCTCAATGGGAACAAGCGGAGTGTCCTCGGTTGCTTGAACCTTGTCCTCTGTCTGTGTCATGAGTGGTTTCTTTCCTTTCCTCAAAAACATGATATTTGAGGTCGAACCACTCAATAAAGGTCGCAACGATTTCTGAGTGGCCGCCTCAAAAAAATTCCCCAGGCGTTCATTCTTCTGCAAAACGCCCAGGGACGAATACATGCCGTTGCAGGCCTGGGGCAACTACAAACTGCGGCATGATGCGCGGTTCCACCCTGCTTCTTCACCCAATCGTGTGAAGCCACTCATTGAATCCAGCTCCGAAGCGCCTTCGCCTGCTGCGAATAACCGGCATCGCACCATTCGCCGGCTCTCTGCTATCCCTGGCAGGTTACTCCTCTTCATCATCACTGGAGGATATATGCTTGTATGTGCGTAGTATATCGCAGTTGAGGGGAAGATGCAATAGTCACGGCTTGAGTTCGTTTTTTTGAGGACTTGTCGGATCATTTCTCGGATGCCATCTCGATTGTTGTGTAGCGAAAGGGTCGTAGAGAAAGAGCCCTCAGACCTTAGCGATTAATCTCAATGATTAAGACCCAGGCATCAGTAAAAGCGGCGAGGAAGGAGAGCAGGGTCGCGGCGACCATCCAATAGAGACCGTTGATTCCGAAGATCAGGACAACGATGCCAGCAAGAACAAAGGAGATCGCCGCCACCTGGCTGACCACGCCCCAACGGACGAACGCGCGGCGATACTGAGCTTGCGTCTTGCGCAGGCTATTGAGTTGGAGGAGAGACATCATCACCCAATCGATCAGTCCAATGAGCAGGATTTCGATACCAATGGCAAGGAAGGACTGTCCAGGAATCAGGAGCAGCGAGCAAATGAAGAGTACCGCCACCAGGGCCACCAGGGCTTCTAAAGCTCGATTGGTCAAGATAGATGACGCCATAATCTTCGTGAGATTGATCGAGACTCCCACAAAGACGAGCCCAGTCAGCGCGGCTGAGGCTCCCAGCTCGCCAACGAAAAAATTCTCCCAACCACTCATATCTGCTCCTTGACAAGACTTTTCTCTGATCGCTCCTCTGCATCCAACCACCCTTCTGAATACTTGAGGTTGAGTTCATTCTACCACACTTTGCTTCTGATAGGTGAGGGCATTGAGTAGGACACTGGGGGCTGCACATCGCTACACAACTAGCAAGATAGCACCTGTCTTTCTCTCTCAAGGATACCTCCTTTTCCCTCCTCTCATCAAATCACGATGGACTGATCACTAGAGCAAACAGGAGCGCCGCCAACCTTAATGGCGGGGACGCTGCCTTTGGTAAAAGACGGCAATCTCTGGTAAAATGAAGTCAGAAGAAGTGTTTCATATGAGAGCACAGGAGCCAGAGTGAATACAACTCTCAACAATCAAACCGCTTTAATTGACGATGAAGAACCTGACCGGCTGATTAATATATTACGGTCATGGGGCATCGACTATTTGATGGCTGCCTCTTATACCACAGGGAAGGCAGATCATCTATCGCCCGTTGAGTTAGTGAAATGCCTGGCGCAATGTAAGTATCCACGTGTCCGTGATGCAAGCATCTCACTCTTCTTATTGCACCCTGAGTTAGCAGACGCTATCGATGAAGCCTACCGCTCAAGCCCTCTACCAGTTAGCGAGCAGATTGCAGTTTTGACACTGGCCACGCTTTACCTCCAACGATTATGGTCATTTCGACTGACGGTAGCGCTTGGACATACTCCTTGTTTCCCTGAGCAGCGTTTCGCACATCTCTGGCAAAGTCGGCATTTACCTCGACCGGTATGCAGATATGGACAGCAGGGATTGGAGGCATTGCAGGCAATCGAGCAGCAACGCCGGGGCTTGCCATTGAACTTTATCGGAGATTGGCAAAATCAGCTAGATCATCTATTGCTGCAAGAAGAGGCCAAACATCGTTACTATGCTGTTCCTCTCGCGTCATTAGCAATACAGGAGGATGAGGAACAGGAGTGCAACGAAATGAGTATGCGCCACATGGTCACAAGGGCCGATATCGAGAAGTTTTTGATTGCTTTAGGAAAGACTTTTCGCAAACCCGGACGGCTGTATTTGGCCGGTGGAGCTTCGCTGGTGCATTTGGGACTCCGATCAGGCTCCACTATGGATATTGGCGTGGTAATAGAGACAACAGACGAAGATAGTATGGTAACTGCTATCCGGCGCATCGTCGAGCAGATGCAGATCAATATCGAGTTTTCTTCACCAGGAGATTTTATTCCTCTTCCGGCACAATGGGAAGCACATGCACGATATATTGGCCGTTACGGGTCAATAGAGGCTTTCTACTTTGATTTCTACAGCCTCGCGCTGAGCAAAATTTCGCGAGGAAGTGACCGCGACCTTCTCGATGTCAAACTCCTGGCACAACAAAAAGTAATCACGCTGGAAGAACTGGACGCCGCATATCATGAAGTCCTGCCCCGTATGGGAAAGCGCCCTTACATTAATCTAAATCCCCAACGCTTTGCCGAGCGCTATGCGCTTGTGCGCCAGGAGTTACAATAAAATTAGAGGCGACCACAAGGGTGCGCCCTTGAATGATTTTTCCCCACCTTTTTGTCTCTACGGCTCCATCACCTGCCTCAAAGCCGTCATTACCTTCTGCACCGACGGCAAGTAATAATCTTCCTGCCCTGGGACGGGAAATGGTGTGTCGTAGCCGGTAACGCGCCCGACCGGTTTCAAGAGCGAATAAAGGCAGTGTTCGTTGATGACCGCCGTCACTTCAGCACCAACGCCGCCTGCGCGCGGTGCCTCGTGTACGATGACAGCGCGGCCCGTCTTCTCGACGGACGAGACAATCGTTTCTTCATCGAGCGGCCAGATCGTTCGCAGGTCGATGACTTCAACGCTGGTACCCATTTCTTGCTGCGCCTGTTGCGCGGCCTCCAGGGCAAGCGGTACCATCGCACCATAAGCGAAGAGGCTGGCATCCGAGCCTTCCTGCACGACCTTTGCTTTGCCGAGTGGCACGGTGTAATATTCCTCCGGCGTCTCCTGGCGGAACGAGCGATAGAGCTTGATGTTTTCGAGGAACAGCACCGGGTCCGGGTCCTGCACAGCCGAGGCCAGCAGGCCCTTGGCATCGTATGGATTGGAAGGAATGACGATCTTCATGCCGGGAGTCTGTAGAAAGACACCTTCGAGGCTGTCGGAGTGCAATTCCGGTGTGCGCACGCCTCCACCGTAGGGAGCGCGCACGACCAGCGGGCAGGTATAAGCCCCGGCGCTGCGAAAACGGATACGCGCCGCCTGCGAAACCAGCTGGTTCATGCAGACGAAAAGGAAGCCGGCGAATTGTATCTCGGCGATGGGCCGCAGCCCGTAAATAGCCATGCCGACAGAAGTGCCGATGATACCGGATTCCGCGAGCGGTGTGTCAAAGACGCGTTCTTCGCCGAATTTCTTTTGCAGGTGTTCGGTGACACGGAACACACCACCATTTGGGCCGATATCCTGTCCGAGTAGCACGACGCGCTTATCCCGCTCCAATTCGAGCGCGAGCGCAGAGTTCAGCGCCTCAATCATAGTCATTTGCATGGGAGTTTCACCTCTATTTTATATAGCGTAAGAGATCGGCCCGTTCCTCTTGCAGGCGCGGGGGAAGTTCGGCCATGGTGTAGTCGAAGAAGCTGTCAGGGCGCATGGGTGGTGTGGCTTCGGCCTCCCGCACGGCTTCGTTGATCTCTTCTTCCAGGTCTGTGACGATTTGCTGCACCTGTTCCTCTGTCAGCAGGCCGCGCCGGATGAGAAAACGCTGGAAACGCGCGATAGGGTCTTTGGCACGCCAGGCCTCGACCTCGGCAGGGTCACGATAGCGCGTTGGATCGTCGGCGGTAGTGTGCGCGCCAATGCGATAGGTGAGTGTTTCTACCAGCGTTGGCCCCTCTCCAGCGCGAGCGCGTTCGACGGCCTGCTGCATCACATCATAGACGGCGAGGATATCGTTGCCGTCCACCAGTACGGAAGGGACGCCGAAACCGGCCCCACGCGCGGCCAGATATTGCGCGGCGCTCTGCTTATGCCGGGGAACGCTGATAGCCCAGCCGTTATTCTGCACGACCAGCACAACGGGCGCACGAAAGACGCCCGCGAAGTTCAGCGCCTCGTTGAAATCGCCCTCGGATGTAGCCCCATCGCCGCATACACCCACCGCTACCGCCGGGTCGCCCGCTATTTTGGCGGCCATTGCCAGACCAACAGCATGCAGCATCTGGGTGCCGATCACAATTTGAATGGGCAGGCAATGCGTCTCGCCCGGCCAGTTTTCAGGCGTGAAGCCGCGAAACGAGTAAGCGACCGTGGCTATAGGAACGCCCTTGACAAATAACGAGGCGATTTCGCGGTAAGAGGTGGCCAGCCAGTCCTGCGTTTGCAGAGGCGCGGCCAGTCCGACCGCCGTGGCCTCCTGCCCAACCAATGAGCCAAAGGTGGTAGCGCGCCCCTGCCGCTGCATGGCGATGATTTTATTGGAAAAGAGGCGACCAAGCTGCATATAGCGGTAGAGCGCCAGCATGCGTTCATCGCTCAGGTCGGGTATTGCTCCCACCACGTTTCCATCGGGATCGAGGATCTGATAGGGAACGAGGCCAGGGTCAATTTGTTGTATGGTCATGCTCACTCCTTAAGAGGCAAACACCCAGGGAGCCTCTTGTTTCCTTTTCGCTTCGTAGGCCGCGATCTCATCCTGGTGGCTCAGCACCCAGCCGATATTGTCCAGGCCTTGCAGCAATGCGTTTTTGCGGAAATTGTCGATCTCGAAGTGCAATTCGCGCCCGCCCGGTGTGGTAATCGTCTGGGAGGCAAGATCAACATGCAGGCTATAGCCCTCGGTTGCCTCGACCTCGGCAAAGAGCTCCTGGACAATGGCTTCGTCCAATGTGACGGGCAGGATGCCGTTGTTAAAGCAGTTGTTGTAGAAGATATCGGCAAAGCTGGGCGCGATGATGCAGCGGAAGCCATAATCGCGAATAGCCCAGGGAGCATGCTCGCGCGATGAACCGCAGCCGAAATTATCGCCTGTCAGCAAAATAGTGGCACCCTGGTAGCGTGTCTGGTTCAGCGGAAAATCAGGATTGGGTACTTTGGAATCTTTATCGAGGTAGCGCCAGTTGGCGAAGAGGACATTTTCAAACCCGCTGCGCCGGATGGTTTTGAGGAAACGAGCGGGAGTTATTTCATCGGTGTTGACGTTGACGCGATCAAGCGGCACAACAAGGCCTGTGAATGGTTTGTATGGTTCCATATTTTTTCACCCCTTTGTGATCATTTGATGGAGTTATAAATCAAACCGGCACCGGGGCCGATCAATCGGCGCTGCCCGCGATAAATCGGGGCCTACGGCTGTGCCGTAGGGGCCGGGCAGTCCTGCCTGGGGGACAGGCGTACCGCGCCCATCGCCGATTGATCGGCCCCACGCGGTTGACCGGCTCATTTACTACTCCCATCATTATGCCCTTATAACATTTATTGCCAATCTCGAATATCGACGAAGTGGCCGGCGACGGCAGCGGCGGCAGCCATGGCGGGACTGACAAGATGTGTACGCCCACCACGTCCCTGGCGGCCCTCGAAGTTGCGGTTGCTGGTCGAGGCGCAGCGCTCGCCCTCGGAAAGCTGGTCGCCGTTCATGGCGATACACATGCTGCATCCCGACTCGCGCCACTCAAAGCCTGCTTCGCGGAAGATATCGGCCAGGCCCTCTTCCTCGGCCATGCGGCGCACCTGCATTGAGCCTGGCACGACCATGGCGCGAATGTTGGGCGCGACATGCTTGCCCTTGACGTACTGCGCGGCCATGCGCAAATCTTCCAGGCGCGAATTGGTACAGGAGCCGATGAAGACGGTGTTCAAGGGAATTTCGGTGATCTTCTGGCCCGGTTTCAGATCCATGTATTGCAGGGCGCGTTCGTAGGCCTTGCGTTTTTCGGGGTCTTGCACCTGCGCGGGATCAGGCACGACGCCGGTGACATCTACCACCATGCCAGGATTGACGCCCCACGTGACCTGTGGAGCCAGGTCCTCAATATGTACCTCGTGGACGGCATCGAACTTCGCGCCGGGGTCGCTTGGGAGCTGTCGCCATGCCTCGACTGCCCGCTCGAACATCTCCCCCTGGGGAGCGAACGGACGGCCCTTAATATAGGCAAATGTGGTTTCATCCGGGGCGACCATGCCTGCACGTGCGCCTGCCTCAATTGCCATATTGCAGAGGGTCATGCGCCCCTCCATCGAGAGGCTGCGTATGGCCGAGCCGCTGAATTCGATCACATGGCCGGTGCCAACGCCCGTGCCGAGTTTGCCGATGATCGCCAGCGCCAGGTCTTTAGCGGTGACGCCGGGCCCCAGCGTACCTTCGACGCGAATATTCATGGTTTTGGGGCGACTCTGCAAGAGGCATTGCGTCGCCAGCACCTGCTCGATCTCGCTGGTTCCGATGCCGAAGGCTAGCGCGCCGACCGCGCCATGCGTCGAGGTATGCGAGTCGCCGCACACGATGGTCATGCCGGGAAGCGTGATGCCCTGTTCCGGCCCGATGATATGCACGATACCCTGGCGCATATCGCCCATATCAAATAGCGTGAGGCCGAAATCGCGCGCGTTTTGCTCCATCGTGGTGATAACTTCGGTACTCGCTCTATCGACGACATCTAGCATGCGCCGTCCGGGTACCGTGGGTACGTTGTGATCGAGTACGGCAATGGTGGCATCGGGTCTACGCACCGGAAGATGATTCATGCGCAAACCGGCGAAGGCCTGCGGCGAGGTGGCTTCATGCACGAGATGGCGGTCGATGTACAGGATGGTGGATTCGCCTGGAACGTCACGAACGACGTGCGCGTCCCAGATTTTTTCAAACATTGTCTTTGGCCGGGAGCCATTTTCGTCCATAGATTCAGTCCTTCTAGAGTGCTTGGGGAACTCCTCATTGAGCTTGTTGTCTTTATTATGTCACATTCTGGAAGGATTGTGGGCCTGTATCTTTTAGGGGGATAGTGCAGCCGGGCAAGCAGCAGAGCTTCTTACTCTGCTGCTATGCTTAGCGACCGCGCCATACGATTATATCGGTTCCACTAGATGAGACTATCCACTCGCCGGGTCCCAATTGTACCTTTGGCGAAATCCATTTAACGGTTGTCACATTCGCATGATGTCCTTTAAATGCAAACAACTGATTATGATTGAGTCCGTAAATTTGAATAACCTGATCATCTCCGCCGGATGCAATGTAAAGGCTATCATCCGAGAATCCTAGATCGGTCACCGGCCCATTATGGTTGTATGGGAACAAAAGGTAGAACTGCTGAGCATTTCTCACCTGCACAGATTTGTTTTCACTGCCAATTCCGATATAGCGCCCATCAGGCGAGAATGCAACAGCCGAGATGGGTTGATCAAAATCCTTCCCTGTTGTCGCTATCAGTTGCCCTGTCTCAACATTCCAAACCTGAGCTGTCATGTCCTCAGAGCCGGAAAGAGCTGTTTTACCGTCTGGTGAGAGGGTAACGCAAGTGACAGTGTCGCTATGGCCCTTATAAACAAGCGGTTGCTTGAGGAATCCTTTCCGCAGCACGTCTCTATAAACCAGCACGTAGCAGCCTGATGTTACCACGAAATCTCCACGAGAACTCCAGGCGATCTTGCTTGCCGAAGGAAAGATGGGGTGGTAGTCACGACCTTTAATGGGTGTATATTCATCCCCTTGAAGTTGCCAGAGTCTCACAAGCCCATTCTGGCCTAGAGTGGCGAACGTTTGTCCATCAGGCGCCCACGCAGCAGAGGCGACCGGCACACCTTCATAGCGGAGAGAGTCGTCCAGTATCAATTCCTGCGAATCTATCTTCGAGACAATCACGCGGCCGCTTTCATCCGTTGATAGCAACTTTGATCCATCTGGAGACGGCAATGCAACTTTTACTCGCGCTTCATGTTGGTTGAAAATGTAGCGTTCAGTTCCGACTTGACTGCTCACCTGATATTTTTTCTTCGGCTTTCCAGCTCCTTGCAAAAGGTTTCCCAGGTTGTCGAATAGGACAGCCAGGAAAAGAAGACTTATCATCACCATAAGGGCGATTGCCGTCCTGCGAGTCATAGGCTTTCCCGCGACGGCCTTGATGAACGCCGCAGTCTCAGCAAGTGTATCTACCCGAGGCGGCCCAGGAATCATTTCTCGATAAGCCTGCTCGAACCTATCCCGGAATTTCTCTATTGAGGGCCGCTCGGCAGGATCTTTCGCGAGCGCCTCGCGGAATAGAGGGTGAAATTGCGGTGGCAGGTCTGTCAGGTCAGGCTCTTCCCAACGATGTTGCCAGCGAATCCTGGCATAAGTTGTTTCTGTCTCGCCAAATATACCATGTCCAGAGTAAAGCTTATAAAGGGTTGCAGCCAGCATGTACACATCCGAGGCAGTGTCGGGCTTTCCCAAATCAGGATGATCTACTTCAGGTGGCAAGAAGAGGAAAGATCTCAGGTCATAGGATTCAAGGGAGAACATCCCCAAAAACCATCTGCCAAAAGTATATATTGGCCCCACTGTACCTGCCTGAGTTGCTTCAGGCGGCTTCTGTAGAAAAATGTTGCCCGGCCGGATATCGAGAATAGGTATCCCAATCTGATGAGTAGCTCTTAATAGAGCTGACAGCTGTTTTACACAATCAAGCAGGTCGATGTCTGACATTTGTACGTTTTGCCGGCAAAACTCTTCATGGAGCGAAAGACCTGGGGATTTAAACCAGATAATTGTATATGCACATATGGAACTCTCTGTAAGAGGATGTAGTAGTTTTTCATCGTACTGGTAGATTCTTGGAAGCTCTGGATGATCTTCCGTTAAAAGATTCCACTCCTTAATGCGCCGGAGCAGTTCTTCCCGTTCTGCATCACTCCGTACTACGATCTCTTCTTTCAAAAACTGTAAAGGAGCATCCATACTTTCCTTCTCCTACACGGTCTTTCACCTACTCGATAGCAATACTATTTCCTGACTGGTTTGGAATTGATGTTCCAATAAAACTACCAACTTCAATCTCATGCATACATGACAATTTGATGGAGTCGCGAGATGTATTACATGATACCCTGCTAAGAGAGACGCATGGCTCACCATTCCTTCAAATAAGTCTGGGGAGAGAACAGGTCATCTTATACATTGTCTCTATTCTCATCGCGCGGGATCGATCGGCGCCTCCTCCTGTGTTGCGAAATGTCTGTAATATTCTCTCTCCTTGCTTCTGGTTCAGGATTGGGATGAAGAGCATCGTACAGCATTGAGGCAGCTGCGCGAATAGACTCATCTTCATGATGCAAAAAGCGATTCAGCAACCTTTCTCCGACAGGCATACGAAGTTCTGCCATGGCTTCTAAAGCGGACTGGAGCAGCTTGTTACTTGCTTGAGGAGCGCGAAGAATATCCTGCAAAGCTGCCAGCATTTCTTTCTCGTGATCCTTCAGTTCGCCGACCACCCGTGCTGCCCGGCGCTGTTTCTCGCTGTCGCCCGACCGCAGGTCTGCAAGCAGGCGCTCAGTTGGAATATATTTGCGCAAGACGAGCAGGGCGGCTTGACGTACAAAATCGTCATCATCGTAGAGCATCGTATCGAGTCGCTCGCGTTGTTGTGGTTCCAGGCGCTGAATCAGCGTGCCAAGGGCGAGAACGGCAGCTTCACGTACCTGCCAATGTTTATCCTGCAAGGCGTTCACAAGTAATGCAACAGGAACCTGGTCACCCAATGAAGCGAGCAGGTGAACAATCCACATGCGCTCCCATTCGTCCACATCCTCGTTTTTGAGCTTGTTCTCCAGGTCGTTTAAGATCTCTTTGAGTAATCGTCGAGCGCCATAGCTCGTCAAGGCCTCTAACGCAGCCAGACGTATTTGTGGCTCATCATCATAAAGCGCGTCTACAAAAGGCTTGAGTGGGACAAGACCTGGATCACGTTTTTCTAACGCAAGCAGTCCACGCAGCGCCGCTATACGTATAGCCTTGTTAGGATGATTAAGAAAGGAAGAGATGGGCCCTAAAGCATTATTACCTCCATGTTCTATATTCCATTCTATCTCGCGAATCCGTTGTTGCCACTCTTCCGCCCCCTTGCTACTCAATCCTAATCTGGAAAGAATCTTTGACTCTAAATCAGGGGACGATGCTACAGGTTCCATGCCCGGTTGTTGCCGTTCGTGATTGCGATCTTCCGGCGAATCGCCGTGTCTGGAATGCCTCTCACTCATGGTCTTTCTCCTTTTCATCATCCTCTTTGTCCAACAAATCAGGGTAATCTTTGCCTAATTGTTCGCGCAGCTTTTTTCTAGCGCGCCAAATTCTTGGCTTGATTGTACCTTCAGATTCATTAAGTATACTACTGATTTCCTTATATGTGAGTTGTAGTCCAAATTTTATAGAGAGAGCTACTTGCTCTTGCGAGGTGAGATCCGTAAATGCTTTTAGAAAGGCTTCGTACTTTTCATTGAACTCAGCCTGTTCCTCTACGTCTATGACCCGCTTCCACAGAATCTGATAACGAACTCCTGGTTCTGAGGATTCGATTGATAACTCTTGCCACTGCTTTACTTTCTCATCCCGATGTTTTTTGGCATCATTTTTCACAATTCTAAAGAGCCACGCTCGTAGATGCAGTTCTCTTATACGTTGCGGCGTATAGCCTGGACTTTTGAGAGCTGAACGGGCATGTTCAAAGGCATCTATAATGGCATCCTCCGCCCCCTCGCGTTGTCCAACAATTGAGTACGCGAGCGCATAGGACTTTCCCCAGTACTTCTTTACAACAAGTTCAAAACTCGGCAAAGGTTTTAGCAAGGCATCAACATCGTTTCCTTTCAGCAGACGTTCCTTTTCTTTCGCCAGGCGTTCCGTTAACTCTTCGTCGTCAGGGAATTGTTGCGGTTCATCTTCAGGATCTCTTCTTGGCATCTCTTATACCTCGATTCATAGACAACAACACGGCATTACTATTATTGTAATACGAAATGATCCCGAAAGAGTTGCTTGTTTTTACGGATAATTTATTATTACTTTGTCTTCATATATCTATGCTCTGTTCTCTTATTTCAATACGATATATCGATTTATTGGAGTATGTTTCCCACCTGCCCTTTTAAGACAGGTGGGTGGTCGTTGCTGTGCTGGCGCCGGGCTGTGACAGGCCATTGCTCTTCGCACCGTTCACCTTGCTGGGGGGCAGTGCGAGCTGGCCTGCCTGATCAGGCGCCGGCAATTGCAGCGGTTCCGCTACGAAGCGTTTGACGCTCAGCAGGAGAATGCGCTCGACATCAGGAAAGTCGGTGATTTCTACCGGTTTGAGACTCTTCAACCCCTGGCGGAAATGATAGCTCTGCTCTGATGGGGCCATCAGCAGGCGGAAATCGACCCTCTGCCCGGCATGCAGGCTGCGTCCAAAGAGAACGTTATGCACCAGCAGGCGGCGCATCACGGCACGCGGGTCATAATCATCGCCCAGTTGCCGCTCCAGGTGCTTCAAGATGCCGTCCGTCATCAAGATTTCGTCGAGCTGATCGTCACTGTGCAGCCAGAAGAATTGACTCCATAAGGCGGTGGCTGTGGCAGCGAGACTTTTATTGTTCGTGGCGGTATCGGCTGACCGGTACGCTGAACCTTTGTTGCTCGACGTCTCAAGCGTCACGTGGCTCATACGCTTATTGAGCGTTTTCACGAAAGAAGTGAGGGCCGGGATTTCCTCGCCTGTAGAAGCGTCAATGCTGCGGTATTCTTCGTCGATGAGATCGATATTCCGAAGCGCAAGCGGGTCGATGACAAAGCGCAGGGTGATGGCCACGAGCGATGCCAGGAACAACTGCAGGCGGCGCTGATTACTGGCAAGCACATCGCGCTTTTCCAGAAGTTCGCGTTCGACATTTTCTGGAGTTTCCGACCCTTCCAGGCGCAGGATGAACTCCGCGAGTTCTTTCAAGGCTGGATGTTCTTTGATGAGTTGCTCACGCAGCGCTTTATAGGCGTTCGTCAGCGGTTCCGTTTCCAGTCGCTCATCGCGAATATGGAGGTTCAGCCAGACATTGCCCGGTTTGCCGCCTGCCCCTTGCTGCGCCTCATCCTGCTTATAGAGCAGGCGATCTGCGGCCAGCTGTTGCTGCGCCTGCGTGTTGATTGCCAGCTTATCCAGCAAGTCATTTAATCGCGAGAGACGAGTGTGGTATGGGCCAGGGCCGCCTTTTATGTCGAACAGTTCGGCCCGTTGAGCTATCTCCAGAGCCACTTCATCCGCGATTACCTCGATGACTTCCTCGATATCGCGCCGGTGTTGTTTGCGCATTTCTTCGACGATGCGACGGCGCTCGCGCAGCAGGTAATCCAACCACCAGAAGAAGTAGATCACCTCGATGCACAAAACGACCAGCAGGATGAGAGCCGCCGCGAATCCGATGGCCGGCATGAACGAGAGCCATAACAGGTAGTTAAGGCTGAGAATATCACCGGGCAGGCTCCCTAGAGAAGTGATCGAGAAACTGACGAACCACCCGGCCAGAGCCACCACGATGAGCAGGAGCAGGAAGGTAACTTCGGTGTACAGGCCGGGTCGTCGGTTATTCATGAGCGCCGGACGCAGTGTATAGAATTCCATCAAGAGCAGCAGGAGCAGGATGAAGATCGCGATGAACGTCAGCACCGGCACTCCCGATAAAACGTAGTCAACATAGGGCAACAGGCCATCGAAACGGACCAGCAGGAGATGATGCAGCCATGCCGCTCCACTGAAAACGGCCACCGCAGTCAGAAAAGCGGCCAGCAGCAGGGTGATAATGGCCATAATCTGCCTCGGCACGGGCGATCCGGCCAGGAAAGGCCAGTGCGCGAGATGTTCTTTCAAGCTATTGATCATGCTATTGCCGCGCTCTTGCAGCCTGCGTTTCCGGTTTTCCAGGTTATCTTTCGTTGACTGTGGACTGAGCGGCTTCTGCTGGTGTTCGCGGCGAAAATGGTCAATCGTATGGCTCAGGGCCTCCAACTGCATCAGCGCGCGTGGAATGGCTCCTGTTGCCTCATGGAAGAACTTGGGGTGACTGAGGACACGTTCCGCTTCGAGTTGCAGTGCTGTGAGTTCGTTTGCCTCGCGCTCCTGTACCGATTGCTGTTTCTTTTCGCGCAGCACCTGCGCAATTTGCGCGCCCCCGTGGAGCAGCGAATCTTGCATGGCGATTTCGTGGCTAGAGGAGATGTAGGTTCCTGTCAACTCAGCCAGGCAGCCCTGTAAATCTTTGATCGTGCTTTTGCCGATCTGAAAGTTAAATTGGCGCGTCGTGAAAGGATACGACCTTTTCTCTGAGACCAGTTTTGCCCGTCGTATGCCTTCCAGGGCCGGAACATCCTCCGGTTCTGCCGGGACCAGGGTTGGAATGGTATTCTGCACGCGCTGCCGCCATCCCATGAACCAGTTCGTCGCGATATCCGCCAGCGTGATTTTTTCTCTTCCTGGATTGGCCGGTCTTTCGCGCAGGGCGTTCATGCCATCCCGGGCCAGTCCGAAATTCAGCCAGCGGCGTCCCCAACGAGCCGAATACTCAAGCGCGGCGAGGCCTACGACATAGGTATTAGGCGGCAGGCCAAGCTGCTGTTTCGCGTCAGGCGATTCAACGGGTTGAGAAGCCGGACCTGCATATCCATTGCTGCTGGTTTCACTGACGGGAAACGGTGGAACGATCAGCAGCGTATAGAGCATCAATTCAGCAATATATGCCTGGGCCGTGCCGGAGATCAGCGCCGCATCCTCGCGGTAATTCTCGCTCAGAATAAGAGAGTCGATATGATCCCACGAGTTGTTCAGGCTCAATCCCTGGATAAGAGCAGTGGGCGGCCCCGCTTCCCCCGTATTGCCGAGGCACACGACCGTCGTACTCAGCAATGGTTGATGACCGGGACGATCAAATTTGCACGCATAATGTTTCAGATGATCGGCATACAGAGCCGCGCTGGTAAGCGATTCCGGGTGATCGACATCGGTCAGGAAGACGACGCGCACAGTTGAATCGCGGGTGCTTCGTCCGGGAATGGCGGCAGGGTTAAGGTCTTTCACCGCCGCGATACGATTAGTGCGTACCCGGTCAATCTCCAGGATGAGTTCATTCATGTTCTGTTCAAAAAGATTGAAAGGCATGCTCTCGGCATTTCCTGGATCGCGTACATCTTCGCTGAAGAGCATATCGTCCGGGTTGGTCGAATGCACTAATCCAACCAGGCCGGTCATGCTGCTATTCCCATTCGTGCTGCTTTCCTGCTTCGGTCCCGCTGGATGGCTCGTGTTAGGATTAATGCGCATGAACGAGAGAAAGTCTATCAGGTGCCGCCAGTGATACACCTCGCGACTCTTCATTTCGTTGGCCAGGTCGGTGATTTCTACTTGCAGCCATTCGAGGGCGCGGTCGTCGCTGATTCCGCGCATATCGATGACCACATGGGCAGCCGGCAGCGGAAGCTGGCTGCGCTGCTGCAAGCTGGTTTCAATCATATGCATACTTGTATTCCTCCTAATGGCCTGTTGGAACACCGGGTTTGTTGGCGTCCTTCTTCAGGTTCTCAACAGATGTGCTATCTTCCAGAGCAAAAATCTGGTGTACCTGGTGAATGCGCAAGTAAATCAGCTTTTCCCGGTCAGGAAACTCCATAACGTGTAAGCGACGGTAATCGACGTGTTCGAGTGCTTGCATAAATGTGTCGGAAGCAATTTCTGCTCCTGGTGCGATAAACAGGTAATACTCATCTTCGCCTAAAACTTCGTCAGGATAGCCGAGCAATGTCGCTTTCTGATATAAAGCGTCCACAGCCTCTAAGGGTTGCATGTGTGAAAGCAATAGCCGTTCAAGCACGTCACTGCCGGTGAAAACTTCTTCCAACTGCGGCAAATGCTCGTGCTGGGCGCTAATCCAGGTGATGAGGGCATACAATCCCTGCCGTTCCCTGTCCCTTATCGTGAGAGCGCGCTGACTCCCACGTGCCTGAGCCACCAGCGTCTGCTTGACGGCTGTTTGCAGCTCGATGAATTCTCCTCGCGCGAGCAACGGCTCTGGAAGGTACCTCGTCTTGAGCGCCGTGTATTCCTGCAAGATGGAAAGCACATCCGACAGATGTGGCGGCCTGACAGGGGACACCAGCAGTTGTGCAACGAGCAACACACTGACCACCTGGAAGCGCGATTCTCTATCTTTGCTCGCTATCCAACGCTGTTTTTGCCATATATCCTCTAAAAGTTCTCCTGGACGCTCGGTTCCTAGCTGGCGCAGGAGCATTTCCGCCAGCATATCTACAATCGGATTGGAGCGTAGCGCCTGATACGATCTCAGGAATGCCTCTTCTATACGCGGCCAGTCAATCAACTCTATTGAGCTAGAGAGGTCCTGCGTGGTCTGCTGCTCCTTGCTGCTAGGGGCTTCAACGCGCAAGCGCATCTCAGCCAGCCTTTGCTGGAAACGCACCCGCTCCTCAGCTCTCCGGCCTGCCTGGGCAAACGCCAGCACTCGCTCTTCATAAGGGCTGCTAGCCTTCCCCGGATTATAGAGATTGGCTTTCTCCAGCAGAGCAAGCGCCACACGTGCCGCGATAGTCTCGCTTACCGAAGTCAGATGCCCGGCAATCACAGCACTCAGCCGTCCCTCAACAGCGCGAAGGTAGCGGCGCATTGAGCGGTTACGCGTACTCAGATACAGGCACTCACCGGCCAGCACGAGCAAGATGAGGATGGCGCGTACCATCCATACCAACAAACTCACAAAAGAAGGCACGAATATATTCAGCAAGGTTGGGAACAGTCCTTGCCAGTTGATGCCAAAGAGCAGCACCCCGCCGAGTACGAGGGCTATCAACCAGGAAATGACGGTTGAACGAAACACCTTCCCGAAGAAAGGCACATGCCAGATCTGAAATTTTGCTGCAATCTCTGTCGATGCTTGCTGCGCAGCTCGCTCAAACTGTTGCCGGTAATCATCTGTCCTGATCTGTCGCTGCGCTTCAGCGGTGATAGTTTGCTGCGTATAGGTGTTGAACGCGGCCAGCTGACAGAGCGCGCGTGGTACAGCGCCTTCGGCTTGCTGGAAGTGCAGGCCCAGGAATCGCTGTAGTTTGTGATAGAGCAGCAACAGGCGATAATGACTTTCAAACGCGCCCTGGTCATCCCCGCCAGCATCTCCGGCCCCGGCGAAACGCTCCATGAACCAGCGCAGTTGTTCGAGAACAGCTCCCGGCCCTTGATCGAGCGCGCGTTGCAGCGTAGGCGCGTTTTTTCCGCTGTAGCATACCCCCACCCTGTTATTGAGTTCCGTCAGCTGCTCCTGAACATCAAGTAACTTGCCACCAGAAAGTGTAGTCGAACGTGCATAATTGCTCAGATAGGCAATGCCGTGCAGTTCGTCGATGTCCCCACTGAGCAAATCCGGTACAATCTCGCGTAAGTCACGTCGCCATGTATCCAGCCATTTATGAATATTCCACACGAGGCTCGCTCGATCTTGTTCGACCGTTGTTGAGGCGAGCAGCATTTTCAAGATGTTACCGGTCACGCTGTAGTCGAGCCAGCGGGCAGACCAGCGAGCCGAATATGCGAACTCTGCAAGGCCAATCAGGTACGTGGGCCAGGGCAGTGTCAGCGCGGCTTCTACGAAACGCGGGTGCATCTCGATAGGATCATTGATCCGTTTCCACAGGATAGCGGGCCAGCGCAGGATAAGCGCGTACAGCAAGAGTTCCGCCTGGAAAAGCTGCGCGCTTTCGCTGAATGCCGCATCCTGGTCGGAATACTTTTGCAGCAAGATCACCGTATCGATAGTGCTATCTGGCACCTGCCCCAGGGTCTGGAATAAAACATCCTGGTACAATGCGCTCACGTTCAAGCAGAGAACGACCGTATGGATGCGCGCGTCGCGATGGTGACGACTCCTGCCATGCTCCTGCTCGCACCAGGCCTTGAGCCACGAAGCGTAGGTAGCGGCGCGTTCTAGCGAGGCCACTTCGCGCATGTCGGCCAGCAAGAAAATGCGCACTGTTGATTGACGCACATCCTCCATAGTCACCGCCGGTACTGGTACCCCAGGTACGTTCAA
This sequence comes from Ktedonobacteraceae bacterium, assembly GCA_035653615.1. Taxonomy (NCBI): domain Bacteria; kingdom Bacillati; phylum Chloroflexota; class Ktedonobacteria; order Ktedonobacterales; family Ktedonobacteraceae; species Ktedonobacteraceae bacterium. The sequence goes on from DASRBN010000011.1 coordinate 57,730, forward strand.
GCGCGCGTTGCGGACCCGGTCGATACATGCACTCCCTAAAAAGGTGATCAGGTCTTCAGAGTCGCGCATTGGCTGTTCCTGACCGTCAGGTAATGTAACCATAAACTGCGTATCCGGCCCTGGTGGAAGATCGCCAGGTACAGCATCCAGCCGCAAGATCGCCACACAGTCACACAGGTGAGACCAGTGTGTCACGTTGCGCGCACGCATCTCGGCGGTCAGGTCGTCCAACTCGGTATTCAATTGACTAAGCAGCAGGGCAGAATCGTCGCTGCTGTGACGCACATCCAGCACAACAGCGGCCTCTGAGAGCGGCAAAGACGCAAGAAAGGAATAGTCTGCCTCTGCTGGTTGATCGCTAATTTGTGCCATCTGAACTCTTTTCCTCTACAGGCTCCAGACCCCCGGTTACTTCCTTGCTCGCACCATTTTGATGATTGCCGGTGTCTAGCGGCGCCAGCGACGCCTCGGGTTTATGCCCGTTGGTACCCGGCTTGCCCGATTCTTCCGCGGGTTTGCTCTCAAAAAGCGGGTGCAATTCCGGCAGCTTTTCGATGGCAAACTCGTAGTCTTTCCTGGCACTCACAGCGAAGAGACGACGAATGACGCCCGTTTGCAAAACCCGCCATTCCGCGTCCTTCCCGCTGAAGACGGGAACGCCCACACGCCGGTTCAAGCTATTGATGCTGTCAATCGGACTGCCGCTGTCCAGTTCCTCGCGCTGTTCCTCCCAGAGCACACGGCGTCTGAGGAACGCATCCAGGCAGCGCCCGGTCAGGTCGTTCACAGCAGACATAGGAATGCCATCGACATAATAGAAGAGAGCGATTTCGCCAGGGGAGTTCGACTTGAGTAAGGTGCATTGTCCCTGGGTGACGGCCTCTTTGATGGCATCCAGCAGTTCCTCGCGCTGATCTCCGTTCCTGTAGAAGGCGCTGACATGCCATGCCTCGCTCAATGCGGGAGCGAAGTTGCGATTGTACATAATCAAAGCGGTGGCCCTTTTCGCGGCCTCTGCCAGTCGCTCTTTCAACGAATCTTCACCGGCACGATGGAGAATATCGAGGATAGAATGCTGTTCCATAGCCGCGCGTATCTTTTCACGGGTATAGGACGTGACAACCTCCATCAATTGTTCAAGGTTGCCCTTGAACAGGCTCTCCAGTTCCTGGCGCCCCTGCAGCCACTGTCGAAACTCGGCCAGTTGTTCCGGCGCATCCTGTTCTGAGGTAAAGATGCTGACCTGAGAGGCATAGACGTTGATATCATCGAGCGAACTGAGGGCGACGATGCTCATAGGATTGCCGGTCTCGATGCTCAATGTGCGCGCGGTATTGGCAAAACGCAGGTCGTCGTTACGCTTGCGTCGCAGTTTGTTGAGGACGATATCCAGGTTGCGGCCAATTTCCTCGCAGCGCTGCTCCAGGTGTTCAAGGACATAAATGGCGGATGAGCGCGTGTTCTCTTGCAAACGTTCATCCAGGTTGCGTTTCATGGTGCCGGCCAGCTGGCGCAATTTCGCCTTGCGATTGAACGGCAAGAAACTACCCACTTGCTTTTGCAGGTTGAGAATGGCCGCGTCATTGACACTGGTACGAGTATCGGCGCGCGCGACCTCGAGGGCGGCAGTCAGGATATCCTGCAACGCGCGATATTCCTCGCGTAATTCAGTCAGTGATACACCACCGCGGCCAATGCGCTCGCCCTTGATGCGCTCAAGCTCCAACTGGGCATTTGCAGTGAAGGTATGAGCATAGTCCTGGATGCGATGTCGTACCCGGCTGGCTTCGGCTTTTCCCTCCTGCCACAAACTGTTCAGTTTCGCGGCCTTTTCGCCGTCCGACGATCCTTTAGCGTTGATGGTCATATCGATACGGCGTTGAATTTCTCCCAGGCCCGCTGCTTCCGCCAGGTAGTCAAGCAGCTTCTGGTAGCGGCTCTCGGCGTCCTCGCCGGCAAGGGCATCGGCGAATCTGCCGAGCAGGACATTATCGGTATCAGCAGGTCTGCCTTTTTCAAAGACGAGGTTATTGACCAGGCGTGCCACGTCTCGCTGAATAATCTGCTCTTCCAACTGCCCCAGGCCAATGGTAACGATGGTGGCAAGGGATAAATGCATGGGCAATTTGCTGAGCGGGTCAAGATCGAGCAGGACATGATTATCAACCTCACGCTCGCGATGTTCGGCTGAAAACGTCGAGGCCGGATCGCTGCAGAGGCGGACAATTGTGGCCGCCGTTTCCTGCAACTGGTCGATGGAGCGCAGTACCGTGTCGCTGCCCCAACCGATCAGTATCTTGCGTCCCTGGTAGCTGCGCGTACCGCTGCCGGTCAATTGTGATGCCGCCAATTCGGCGAACAGCGCCAGCGTATTGGCCATGTGGAGGTCGGTCACATCCTGTGAGGGTTGTAAGATGTAGGTATCGCAGCGAATCCTGCCATGCTCGGTCGTGTGAACATTGGCATAGTCGGCTGCGTCGATGATCACATCGATCAGGTGTTCGAGCGAGCCGCTTCCGGTTGCCCCGACAGAACTGACGATGAGCGCGACGGAGACGTTAGTGGAGCGATCTCCATCACGCGCCAGATCGGTCATGCAGCTAATAAGCCACTTGCGGAGTTCTTCGCGCTTGATCTCTACCGCTCCGGCGCCATTATAGCGAATGCTACCGCCACCTGTTTCCGCTGTGCCTGGCAGTAGCCCATCGAACAGCATCTTTGACACCCGTGGATAGCGCTGGCGATTCTGGTAGACGGCGCGCATATAGCGTTCGTCGATGCTCAGGTGGAACCACTCGCCCTGGCGCAACATCTTGTCACGTTCCGACAGGTTCGCGCTGTCGATATAGCGTACCATGACTGTTAATTCGCTGTTTGGGTGTTCCTGCATTTGCTTCAACAGTGTACGTCCAACGCCTGCCGCGACGGTTCCGGCGGTTATCACTAACAGTTTCTTACTCATTTTTACTCGCTCCTCTTTATTCGCAGGATGATGTATGAGACATGCAAGGATTTCGTTTGAAAAGGACAGGGATCAGGCCCCGTCCCTATAGGGGATCAGTCTGCAAGTGCAGCGTGGCAGGCCTGCAGCCCTGTACCTGGATGACATCTTTATCCGTGAGTTCAATACTTTGCTGGCTTTCTTTCGTTACCAGGAATGTACGCCCTCCCTGCCTGACCGTCACTTTAGGCTCGTTGCCGGTTGCGACGAGTTGCACATTACCTTTGAATAGCAGCACAAAGCTTGCTCCACAAAACTCAAGACCACCGTGACTTTCGAGCTCTTGCGAACTCAAGGCGGCCTTATGGAATAGCCGCCGCATCAGCGGGCGGCCCATAGTTCCGAGGTCTACGACGTGCCCGCCCTGTACCAGTTGCCAGCCTTTCGACTTGCGCGGGCGCAGCAGGAAGGCCAGCAGCAGGATGAGTAGCAACAGGCTTAATCCGGCGATCAGGAACAAGCGATACTGGGCCACGTAGCAGTTTATGGTGCTGCAAGATGGCGCGGGCGGAACAATCACGGCCTTTTTTGCCAATGGAATAGTTACCTGCGCTCGCGATGCCTCGACCGGTATCTGCAAGTAGACCGCCTCGATCTGAATATGTACCTGTCCTGGCACACTATGCAGCGTGATCTTTCCACCGAAGAGCGGGCTGTTGTTTTCCTGCACCAGTTCAACGGTGGTCGTCGAAGTGACTTGTCCGTTGACGAGAACCTGCACCTGGGCGTTCAGCACTGCTTCATTGGGCCTGGGAAGAACAGGTACTGTACCATCCAGCAACTCCGCCGAAATTTGTAGCGGCTGTCCTATATAAGCTGTTGTGCGGGCAGAGGGTTGCAGGAGTGTGACATGAAGGCGCGTTTCGACCAGGGCATATACCTGGGCCTGCGCATCGCCGCTGACATTGATGGTGTACGTACCCGGTTGATTGATGTCGGAGAGCGCCATGTTATCGATCTCGTAATGGCGGTCGGTAGAACGCTGCACCGATTGATCTGGAATGGGCTGACCATCCGGCCCATTGACCGTAATTCCGTATGTACCGTTGCTGCGGAACGTTACAAATGTGACTCGTTCGGCGTAAGTATCAATGCGAACCGTAAAGGTATCGTCGCTCAATTGCGCGGGCAGGAATGTAAGATGCTGCCATTGGGCGTACAGCTGCACGACGACCTGCGCGAGTTCGTGCGCGTTACGCACGTTTGTATAGATGCCACCGGTACCACGCGCGATGTCGTTAAGCAAGGCATTCGCCATCTGCCCATCCGTCTGCGTCAGATCGAGCGCGAGACCAAATGCGCTGACTGGAATACCATTCGCGCAGAACCTCGGGATCAGTTGCTGCCGGATGTCGTTTGCCTGGTTGACGCCGTTGAGTGTCGCCGGGTCCGGGTTGCCATCGGTGACGATAATCACCCGCGATCCAACGGGAGCGCCTTTCAATAAGGTAAGAGCTTTTTGTAACGCGGGATCGAGCGGGGTCGCACCGCCAATGGGATAGTTTTGCACCGCGTCCTTCAAGCTCTGGCGCTGGCTCGCGACGGAGAGATCATAGGGACCTAGCACGGGCGTACTTTGATTGCTGAACGGTATCACCGCCATCTGACCCGGCCATAAATCGGCCAGGGCCTTTGTGACACTCGTACTATAGCCATCGGGGTCTGTAGCGCCCGGTTGATAGGTCAGGCTACCCGAGCGATCCAACAACACGATCAGCAATGACTGTGAAGTGATGTCACCGGCCACCTGGCAACTCGCCGCTGCATGATTCACCACAATTGTCTGTGCGCGCGCAAATGACGGCCACCGGCCGACCAGCGTGATAAGAAAAATGAAGAGGCTGCTCGTGAAGGCTAGAAGGATAATTATTCTTACATGCCTGTGAATATGCTGCATTGCTTTTCTCTCCATTTCAATAGTTAAAAACGCTTGACTCTAACTTGATTACCAATTATTTATCCTCATTACTGGGAAACGGATTCGCATCGATCTTATCCAATTCATATCATCCTTAATCCTGTTACCCGGTAAAAGGTTGCCGGAATCATTAGCCGAATCGGCGTAGATGCGCGCGTTCGACTATCGAATGTTCACCGACATCCCAGAGATAGATTTGCCCATGCTTATACTGGTACAGCAGGCGTTTGTTGATGCTGATATAGCAACTCCAGATTGTTTCGCCTTTCACCTGGCGTAATTTGTGCGCTTGCAAAGAGCGATATCCTGGATTAGTCGCCAGTTGCTCAATTTTGCTATCAACGATATGGCGTATCCGTGCTGGAAGCTGCCTGTAGGATTCCAGAAACGCCGGCATATAGCTAACGGGCATACGTGTCATTGCATCACCTCCTGTATAATGTTCCCAGGCCGTGTTTGAATCTGCATAAACCTTAATCTTGCCTTGAGAAAAAAGGTTGCTTCTCATGAGCAAAAGGGAATACTTATCAGGTGGAAACGCTAGTTGTGGTGAAGCAAGACGCAATGAGGGATACTGATCTGGAGTAAGGGCGGGATGTGGTTGAATGAGAAACAATATGAGCGGAGAGATTCTTCCCCTTCGTTCCTCAGGGCTTCGGCTCACTCACTCAGAATGACATGGCCGAGGCATGTCATTCTGAGTGGAGCAAAGAATCTTCCCGCGCTGGGGCTTCGCACACCTGATCTTCTCCACTCGCAGGAAATCACCAGGTGTCTATTGGGGTACCTGTTGTACAACAAACAATTATTCTGAGGTGATAAGTGTGTGCATTGTGACCTCGGTTTTCCCTGTGGCCGTCTCCGCGATATAGCGCAGATCCATCTCCTCCAGCTCCTTCTTCTTGCCCAGCAGCAGCTTCGCCATGTCGAAAGCGCGGTTCAACTGCTCTTTTTCAAGTTCGTAGCCGAGTTCGCGCAGTTGGGCGGCAAGCGCGGCGCGGCCTGAGAGCTTGCCAACGTGCATGCGGCGGTCGGCGGCGGTCAGGCCAATGGATTCGGGGGTCATGATCTCGTAGGTGCGGGCATCTTTGAGGACGCCATCCTGGTGAATACCTCCACCATGAGCAAAAGCGTTAGCGCCGACGATAGACTTTGTCCACTGCGGCTGCATACCCGACAGTTTCGCTACCAGGCGGCTGGTCGGAATGATTTTGGTGGTATCGACGCGCACATCCAGGCCAAGATCGGCTGAACGAGTGCGAATCGCCATCACCACATCTTCGGTCGCTGCATTGCCTGCCCGCTCGCCAAGGCCGTTGATGCAGGTATCGACGCGCTCAGCTCCGTTGCGCAGACCTTCGAGAGCATTGGCAACCGCGAGCCCCAGATCGTCATGACAATGGGCCGAGATACGCGCCTGCGGGAACTCGCGCTTCACATCGGCGACCAGCTGGCCGAACTCCCAGGGCAGCGCAAAGCCGACGGTATCGCAGATGGCAATAAAACGCACGCCCTCTTTCAAAACGGCTTCACAGACCTCAAGAATGAAATCGTGTTCGGTGCGCGTTGAATCTTCCAGGGCGAAATCGACGTTTTCGGTATAAGTACGAGCATGGGCGACTGCGGTACGCGCCATCTCCAGGACCTGTTCGCGCGTCTTGCCTAGCTTGACCTGGCGGTGCAGCGGCGAGGTGCTGACAAATGGATGAATGACGGGATGCTCGGCGTCCTTGACGGCTTCCCATGCGCGATCAATATCGCCGAAATGCGTGCGGGCAATCGAGCAAATCTCGGCATTACGCACCTGCTGAGCAATCAAGCGAATGCACTCAAATTCTCCTGGCGAGGAGATCGCGAAGCCACAATCCAGTGTATCAAAACCCATATCGGCCAGGGCTTTAGCAATTGCCAGTTTCTCTTCGGGAAAATAGTTTACTCCCGGCGTCTGTTCGCCATCACGAAGCGTGGTTTCAAAAAATTTGACGATGCGAGGTGCGGTTCCATTCGTCGCCATTGCGCATTACTCCTTCTTTGCGAAACTCCTTTGTTTCAACGATATGAGGAACATTAGCTATTCATTACGAAAATTATACGCAACCGGTGACTGGCAACGCAAGCATTGCTTGCCGATGATTCTCCAGAAGTGGCGGGAGATTCTTCGCTTCACTCACAATGACATGCCCCAGGGCGGTCAAGTACCTGGGGGCGGCAGATTCTTCGCTTCACTCACAATGACATACGCTCAAATTGAGTTATCAGGGCAATCTGTACTCGCATCCTTCTTTGTTGCCTCGTTCTGTTGCCTCGTTTTCCAGCACTGCTCACAATAACCGGCAGCGAGCAGGGAGAACCTTAATTGATGGAAGTGATATCGCTCCTCTAATTGTTCAGGCAGATTACCCGGCAGCGCCTGATCCAGGTGAAGGACAGTATGACATCCCCGGCAGACGAGGTGATGATGGGCCTTATCATCAATTGCTTCATAGTGGATTTGCTGGCCTGGAAAGTGGAAGGAGGCTATCAGTCCAAGTTCTTCTAGAAGTTCCAGGGTGCGGTAGATGGTCGAAACGCTGATGAGTGGATTTTCTGCTTGCACACGTTTCGTAATTTGCTCGATAGTGAGGTGTTCTCCGGCTTCCTGCATCACATGCAGTATGAGATACCGTTGAGGAGTGGAGCGATAGCCATGCCGGTACAAAATATCATTTCTGCTATGCATTGCCAGCTATCCCTTGACAGGTTTTCTCACCTACGAATATTTTCTGAGAAGTATTGTAACACAGGTGCTAAACATTTGCAAATAGGTGGAATTTGCGGTATACTTTGAAAAGTAGAAGTTGTGTTCTCGATTTGCTTCAGAGTTAACAGTGGAATATATTTCGTAGATTGTCCCTGCTAGTTCATACCATAGCAATCGGCCTGCTGTTCCAGTCAGATCGCTCTTCTTTTGGAGGAGCTTCCTTGCGCCAGAGGAGGTTTTATGAGCAGTAACTTCAGTATTTCGGCTCTCTCTCATGTCTTTAGTGATAGCTCACAAGAAGTTCGCCGCAAGGTGATCGGCATTTACGTTATGCTGATTGCTTTTAATGTTGTGATGTGGGGATTGGCTTTCATCGGGTTTTCCGTGCAATATCCCGCGCTGCTGGGGGTAGCATTGCTGGCCTATAGCTTTGGCCTGCGCCACGCTTTTGACGCCGATCACATCTCGGCCATTGATAATGTCACACGCAAGCTTATGCAGGAGAATAAACGCCCTGTCGCCGTCGGCCTCTTCTTCTCGCTTGGTCACTCCACGATTGTCGTCGCGTTGTCGGTTGGCATAGCTGTGGCTGCCGTCTTTATTAAAGATGCCATTCCCACTTTGCAGAATGCCGGGGGACTGATTGGTACCTCAGTTTCTGCCGGGTTCCTCTATCTGATTGCCATCATCAACATCCTGGTGTTGTGGGAAATCTTCCTGATGTTCCGCAAAGTGAAAAGAGGGGAAGAATATAACGATCAGACCCTGGATGAGTTCTTAAACCAGCGTGGGCTGATGGGCCGTTTCTTCCGCCCGCTGCTCAAAGTGATTGATAAAAGCTGGAAGATGTATCCGGTTGGAGTGCTCTTCGGCCTGGGTTTTGATACGGCAACCGAGGTAGGACTCCTTGCTATCGCCGCGGCTGAGGCAAGTAAAGGTCTTCCCATCGCTTACATCCTGATCTTCCCCGGCCTCTTCATGGCCGGCATGACCTTTATGGACACAACTGACAGCATCCTGATGCTTGGAGCTTATGGCTGGGCCTTCGTCAAACCCATTCGGAAACTGTATTACAACCTCAACATCACCCTGATCTCCGTTCTCGTCGCCCTGATTATCGGCACGATTGAACTGCTGAGCATTATCGTGATGGAGGCGAACCTGAGTGGAGGATTCTGGGATTTTGTTGGGAATCTCGATCTCAACCGGCTGGGCTACATCATCGTTGGCATCTTCATTTTGAGCTGGGCCATCTCGACGATCATCTACAAGGTGAAAAAATACGACGATATCGAGGTGAATGAAGCTCCTCACAAGCGCACCGAGATTATCGGTAGCGAAGTAGTAAGAGATGAACTGATCAGCGAGCAATAAGCTGCGGATTCTTCGTTGCACTCAGAATGACATGAATGGGCGCGGGATTCTTCCCCTTCATTCGCCGGAGATTCTGAGCGCAGCGAAGAATCTCCGGGGCCACAGATGGAGACTCTCCGCCCTTCGTTCATCAGGGCTTCGGCTCCATCACGATAATGCTCAGCAGTTCAATCGTGATGGAGCCTCAGCATGACACGTCCTCGGATGTATCATGCTGAGGCAGCATTTACTCATACCAGCTCGTCGGATAGCCCGGATCGTCAATCGACTGCGCGATGGTGGTGTACTTGAGTGGATAGAACGTGTCTATCATGACGGCCAGTTCCTCGGTGCGTTCGGCTCCCAGGCTCTTCTCAACTGCTCCCGGATGGGGGCCGTGCGGAATGCCGCGCGGGTGCAGGGAGATCGATGAGCGCTCGATGCCCTTGCGGCTGCCGAAGTTGCCGTTGACGTAGTAGAGCATTTCGTCGCTGTCGATGTTACTGTGGTTATAGGGCACAGGGATCGAAAGCGGGTGGTAGTCGAGTTTGCGCGGGACGAACGAGCATACGACGTAGTTTGGCCCCTGGAACGTCTGGTGAACCGGGGGCGGTTGATGAATGCGCCCGGTAATCGGCTCGAAATCGCCAATGTTGAAGATCCAGGGATAGTTGCAGCCATCCCAGCCCACAGTATTGATCGGATGGAAGTCGTACCAGTAGCTGGAGATGGTATCATGTACCTTTACGCGCACCTCGAAGTCGCCACGCTCGGTATGCGTCACAAGCTCTTCGGGACGGCGAATATCGCGCTCGCAGTAGGGCGAGTGTTCGAGCAACTGACCGTGCTTGCTCATATAGCGATGCGGTGGCTCAATCGGACCATGCGACTCGACGGCCAGCAGGCGTGTATCGGGGCTATCGGCAGGAATGTCGAAGCGGAAGATGGTACCGCGCGGAATGATGATGTAATCACCCTCGTGATAGGGCAGCAGGCCAAATGTGGTTTCAAGGACGCCATGTCCATCATGAACGAAGTACATCAGATCGGAATCGCCGTCACGATAGTAGTAGTCCATGCTGGTATCGGGCAGGGCGATTCCGATGATGATGTCCTTGTTGAACAGGAGATTCTGGCGTCCCAGTACGGCGTCACCACCGCGCTTTAACTGGGCAGTTTTGAGGTGATGGTGGCGCTGCACATCCTGGTGCCATTCCTCAAAAGGAAACTGCTGCTGCGTGAAAGGCTCGACTTTCTTGACTCGTGTTGGCGCGTAGTTGTAGTAGATGTTCGAATAATCGTTTGAGAAACCTTCGGTGCCGAAAAGCTCCTCGTGATAGAGTGTTCCGTCCGGTTTGCGGAACTGCGTGTGTCGCTTTGGGGGTATCTGTCCCAGGCGATGATATGGTGGCATTTGATATTCCTCCTGTTGCATTTCTGTTGCAAAATGCAACATGTGAATTCATTCCCCGCACTAATACATTTCCAAAGGATTGAAACTAAACAATGCGGTTACGCAATACGCCAATACCTTCGATTTCCAGTTCGACAACATCACCACGCTGGATCCAGGGATGAACCTTTGTGGTCAGTTCCAGGATACAGCCGGTTCCCACGGTGCCTGAACCCATCACGTCTCCGACGCGAATACGGGCGTTGCGAGAGGCATGAGCAATCATTTGTGGAAAGCTGTAGTAGATCTGGTTGAAGTTTCCGCGCGAGATTTCCCTGCCATTGATACGCGCCAGCATGGTCATGTCGTAGCGTTCGCTGGCGCCGCTTCCGCTGCGGCGAGCTGCCAGTTCGTCGGGTGTGACCAGCCAGGGGCCGAGCGAAGTGGCAAAATCCTTGCCCTTACCGGGACCGAGGTTGAGCTTCATATCCAGGCGCTGGAGGTCACGCGCGCTCCAGTCGTTCATGATGGTGTAACCCGCTATGTAGTCAGCTGCTTCCTCGACGGGTATATTCTTGCCCTCGCGTCCGATGACGCAGGCTATTTCAAGCTCGATATCCAGTTCGTTGCTGCCTTCAGGATAAGGAACCTGTTCATCAGGACCGTAGATTTCACTGTTGTTGGTAAAGTAGAACGTAGGTATTTGATACCATTCAGGGATCATATCTGCGTTGCGCAGGGCTCGCGCTGCCCTGACATGCTGCTCGAAGGCGTAGAAATCGCGCACAGACGGCGGATCAGGAATGGGCGCGAGGAGTACGAGTTCGTTCAACATGTACTCTTTGCCCACGTTCACCTTTACGGGCAGTTCACCAAAGCCGGCCATCGGCGCGCCCGGTGCGATGGGTGTGATCGGCACTTCGACGATGTTATCTTGCTCTGCCAGTTCCAGAACGCGCCTGGCCACAGCCAGACCATCAGGATCGCGCAGGAGTTCGAGCACCGAGGGATAATCCAACTCGGTCACGCGCTCGCCATGCACGACACCGGCATGAGTCTTGCGATCAGGGGTCCTGAACGTTACGAGTTTCATATATCAATCCCTTAAAAAGGGCAATCGCGAGGATTGCCCTGCTTCATGCATTTACAAATTGCCGCGCAGTTCCTGCTCGCGTTCCAGCGCCTCGAAGAGGGCCTTGAAATTGCCTTCGCCAAAGCCACGCGCGCCCTTGCGTTCGATGACCTCGAAGAACACGGTGGGGCGGGTGACAATCGGTTTGGAGAAGATTTGCAGCAGGTAGCCCTCGTCGTCATGATCGACGAGGATGCTGAGTTCGGCCAGGTCGCGAATATCCTCGGCAATGTGACCAACGCGATCCAGCACACTTTCATAATAGTTACGCGGGGTGCGTAAGAACTCGATGCCCCGCTCCTGCAAGTTGCGCACGGTGGTGACGATATCACTGGTATTGAGGGCAATATGCTGCACCCCCGGCCCATAATAGAATTCCAGGTACTCTTCGATCTGCGATTTCCTGCGTCCGGGAGCCGGTTCGTTGATCGGCAGTTTGATGCGCCCGCTGCCATTCTGCATCACCTTGGACATGAGGGCCGAATACTCGGTGCTGATGGCGCGATCATCGAAATGGATCAGTTGCGTGAAGCCCAGCACCCGCTCGTAGAAGGCGACCCATTCGTTCATTTTACCGAGTTCGACATTGCCGACCACGTGGTCGATGGCGGCCAGGCCCGCGGGACGAGCGCGGCGCGGAACATCCGTCGAGATGGGCCGGAAGCCGGGCAGGAAGGTGCCCTTGTAGTCCTGGCGTTCGACGAAGGTGTGAATAGTTTCCCCGTAGGTGGCAATCGAGGCCAGTTTCACCATCCCATAATCGTCTTTGCGCACGACCGGCTCCATCACGCCTTGCGCCCCGCGGCTGGTGGCTTCGCGATAGGCGCGTTCGGCATCGTCGACGCGGAAAGCAACATCTTTGACCCCGTCACCGTGCAGCTTAATATGCTCGGCAATCGCTCCCTCTGGCCCATAGGGGGTGGTCACGACCAGGCGCACGTTGCCCTGCTCCAGCACATAGCTGCTGTGGTCGCGCACGCCGGTTTCCAGGCCCGCGTAGGCGATAGGCGTAAAGCCCCAGCCATGGCTAAAATAGTAGGCGGACTGCCGGGCATCGCCGACGTAAAATTCAATGTAGTCGAAGTTCTGAATGGGCATGAAGTCTTGTTCTGGCATAAGCGGCTCTCCTTTGATTCCGAAACGTCTTTGTTTCGCTGTGTTGCAATTGTGGCTATATGGGCAACCCGTCGTTGCCCATGCGTATGCTACATTTCACTACTAGCCATTATACGCAACCTGAAGAGAGACCTGCAAGTGAACCAGAGGATTTGGACGAGGTGATATAGGGACCTGGATGATAGTAGATGCTCTATCGCAAGGACCGATGATGAACTTTAACTACCAACACCAGCAGTGCGAGTAGCCATACCGTGTCATTCTGAGCGCAGCGAAGAATCTGAGACTGTGTGAAAAGCACTCATAACAGCCAGAGTGAAAGTCAAGAAGTGGCTCCACAGGCCGAACCAAAATTTCACACAGTCTCTCTGTGACCCGTCGCGCTCAGATTCTTCGCTGCGCTCAGAATGACATGCATTACTGGCGCTTACCGATTGTGATTGTTAAAAATCATTACCGGCCTTTCGTCCATTGCTGGATTATTTCATCAAATTGCATTATATAGTGGAGCCTGCATACTTCTCGGCATAATCACCGATAACAGGCAACTTGAACTTCTTACCCTGGAAAGCATTGATCAGGAGGATAATCCAGACCACAAATGCCGCGAGGCCAACCAGCCAGAAGAGACAGCCGAATAACAGCGCGAGGATACCAATATTGGCTGCCGCAAAAGCGACTGACAGGATCTCGATAACGATATAAAACACGGTCAGGGCAACGGAGAGAATTATTGACTGCATGGCGTTGAAGCGCACAAACTGATTCTGTTTCTCGCTCAGGAAGAAGATCAGCCCCGTGATCCAGCCAAAGATGTAGCTCAAACCGGCTGCGACATTGGCCTGCATGCCCATGGAGGTGGGACCAAGCGCGCTGGCAGCCGCGGCGCCACCGCCTGCCGCGCCATAAGGATTCTGCTGGTAGCCATACTGCTGCTGACCATAAGGATTCTGCTGGTAGCCACCTTGCTGGTAGCCGCTCTGCTGGCCGCTATACGGATCATTGGGATTTGGCTGAGGATTGTAGCCGCCGTACTGACCTTGATTAGGGTCCTGGCCCTGATTAGGATTCCAACTCATCATATTATCCTTTCTGTTAAGAAACTACACATGAGTCAACGAGTTCAAGGCAGTTTTTTTTACTATCACCTTCGAATTGCCCACAAGGGGCGCGCAACACTTGCTCCTTGTGCAACTTCAAGGGTACAACGTAGTATACATGGAAACGTTCGGTTTGTATACAGTATATCTTCCGAATGGGAAAAATATATACGGATGGGTCTTTCTACTTCTTTATGAAAAGGTCACAGGTTTTGTAAAATTGTGGGTTTTTCAATTCTTGTGAAGAATTTTCCGGTTTAAAAGTAGACGCTTTTCTAAAGATATGTTATAATCAGCCCGTTAAAGGCTCAGTTGGCAGAAGTATTTAGATACCTGCCAGGAATGCCTGTACCTTGAATGTATGGCCAGACTGAACTTTGTCGTTGTTTCATTAAAGGAGAAATTACATGAGTTGGGATCCAACACAACGCGCCCAGCCGGGCGGCGAGCAAGGGCAAGACCCCTATTCGGGATATGGGGGCCAGCAGAATCCGTATGGCGCGTCGCAACCAAACTCCGGTTCTTATGACCCGAGCGCGCAGCAACAAAATCCTTATGGCACTCCACCTCCAGGCTACAACCCACCTCCGCAGAATCCCTACGCCAATCCAGGCGGGTATCAGCAGGGCGGCACCTATGGCTACGCTGCTCCTCAACCACAACCAGTGGCGGCGCGGCCAGTCGATCAATCCATCAAGGAACTCCCCAACCAGTATATGAATGTCATCACCCATCCATCAGATGCAACCTTCGCAGCTGAAATGCCAAAGGCTGACTGGGCAATGGTCTGGATCCAACTCGGCATTCTGATTGTCGTAGGTGTAGTCATCGGGTTGATAACCGGCCTGATCGGGTCCGCGACGATAGGCGCGGTTACAGGTTCGTCCAGCCTGAGTGGATCACTTGCCGGGCTTACCGTAGCCACTTCTGCCGGCTCCGCATTTTTAAGGATCATCTTTATCCCTCTGTTCTTCTTTATCGGTGTTGGCATCCAGTTTGTGATTGCTAAGGCCTTTAATGGGCAAGGGACATTCTTACAGCAGAGCTATACGCAACTCCTTTACAAAGTACCAACCGATATCATTGGCTATGTCGTTACCGCACTCTTCGGCTTCATTCCGGTCGCAGGTTTCTTTTTGACGGGTATATTCAGTCTTGCCCTGTTCATTTATGAGGTTGTCTTGAACATCTTCCAGATCAAGGCGACACATCGTCTGACCACCGGCAAGGCAGCGGCGGTGGTGCTGATACCCTATGCTGTAATACTCGTGCTTGGTCTGCTATGCGCAATAGTAGCGGCATCGTTCATCTTAAGTATCCTACATGCAGCGGCGGGCGGTCAGTAAAGCATTCAATGCATAACAAAAAAGAGGGGGACTTGAGATTCTTCCCTTTTGTTCCTCAGGGCTTCGGCTCACTCACTCAGAAAGACAGGCCCCGGACCAGTCCGGGGCCTGTCTTTCTGAGTGAGTGAGCCGAAGCATCTCGGATCATCCTCTTTTATTTGCCGAGCTTGTAGGGTAGACCTATCTCTCCTGAGAGCTGATTGTATCGAGCGCTTCCAACACCTGGGTAATATCCTGGCAGACCTCCAGCAGTACCTGGGGCAACCACTCTTCAGGGCGAGGATTATCGGCCATAATTTCGCCCGGGTCGTCAGGATCGTCGTCATCGTCGTGACGGCGCATAATGATGTGTTCTTCGCGATGACGGCCATCATCGTGCAGGCCGCGCAGTCCATCGGGATGCCAGATCGGCAGTTCTACACGCTGTTGCAGCGTTAGCGCCTCCGGCAACAGGCGGTTATCTTGCATTGCCAGCGTCACGCCGGGGCGCGTCTCGTTCGCGCGGCTGCTGTTCTCGCTGGCACGCAGCTTGAGCATCTGCGTCAGGTCGGCCAGAGACGGCGAGACCACCGAGGTGGAATGCAGCGGCGTGCTGTAGGCCAGGTCAAGTACCAGGGGTGGAATATCACTGGTGTGCAAATGGGGACAATGTTCATCAGGCTCGTGGAAAAAATCGCAAATCCCAACCGGGCCTTCCTGTGAAAGCGCGGTATCCATCGTACTCCAGGTAAAGGAAATGGTGCAGGAGCTGCGGTTTTCCGAGCCTTCGCAGCTTCCGGTATGGCAGGTGCAGGCAAATTCGCGCTCGAGCGAACGCGCATTCATCCAATGCTCAGGATGGGTGACAAGCTCAAGTTTGGCCGCCGCATTCAGGAAAAAAGTCGTCAGGTCTTCATAGGTTAACATGTGAAACATCACTCCTCGCCGCCCATGCATGCAATGTGTGGGTAATTCATCAGGGGTTCCTTCGTCTGGTTCACCTGTTTACGGCGTGCCTCTATATTACCGGTGCCAGAGGTTTGTGTCAACAGGTGCTGACTCTATTCGTGTTACAATTGACTCAACATGCCGCTCGAAAGTGGCATGGAACTCCCATTCAGAAAAGAGCAGCGGATTGAATACTTCGCTCATATAGCTCAATTTCAACGTCATATCATGAAAAAAATCAGGAAAAGCGCCGATCTTCCCAGAGGAGGATATGGAGCAGAGAAAGAAAGACTACCTGGCCTTTTTGCTGGGGGAGCTTAGAAGCCTTGCCTTTCTGCCTTGACAATGTACTGCTATTTCTGGTATTTTATATCGTAATACGACACAAAGGCAAAACAATCTATGAAATCAAGAGACGAACTGACAATGAATGAATATCAAGCTCTGGCCGAATTTCGTTATCAAATCCGGCGTTTTTTGCATTTCAGCGAACAGGTTGCTCGTGAGACAGGACTGGAGCCGCAGCAGCATCAATTGCTGCTCGCGCTCAAAGGACTGCCGGAGGGCAGGAAAGCCACTATTGGCGAGCTGGCCGAACGGTTACAAATTCAGCATCACAGCACGGTTGAGCTGATTGATCGCATGGTAGAACATCATTTCATCCAACGCCATCGCGACGAAGAGGATCAGCGCCGCGTCATCATTCAGCTCACCCCTGCAGGCGAAGGCGTACTGCGTAAGCTCTCGCTGCTGCATCATACTGAACTTCAGACGACGGGGCCAACGCTGGTCCAGGCGCTCAACAGGCTTATTGATACTGAAAGCTGACAAGCAAAGGAGGAATAGGTATCTTGCTTCCAGATATCTGGCATAAATTTGTGAAAGGCATCAGCAATCTGGGCAATCACGAGGCGCTCGGTAAATTAGGTGATTTTACTGCCACGCCGCGCATGATTGTTATCTCTTTGCTTGCAATTATTATCGGCCTGATCAGCGCCTTCGTGGCGCTTATTCTCCTCAGATTGATCGGCTTTTTTACCAATCTCTTTTTCTTCCAGCGCCTGGGGTTTGCCCTGGTCTCGCCCGCAGGCAACCATCTGGGCGTTTTAGTGATCCTGGTGCCCGTCATCGGAGCGCTCATCATTGGATTGATCGCGCGCTACGGGTCTGAACGCATTCGCGGTCACGGCATCCCCGAAGCCATTGAAGCCATCCTCATCAATGGCAGCCGCGTAGAACCGAAGGTGGCTTTCTGGAAACCCTTATCTTCCGCGCTGTCAATTGGCACCGGCGGACCATTTGGAGCCGAAGGCCCGATCATCATGACCGGCGGAGCATTCGGTTCATTGATCGCCCAGTTTTTCCAGCTTTCGAGTACCGAACGCAGGACGCTGCTTGTGGCCGGTGCAGCCGGGGGCATGTCCGCCACATTCGCGTCACCGGTAGCGGCGGTTCTGCTGGCCGTCGAACTACTGCTCTTCGAGTGGAAGCCGCGCAGCCTTATACCGGTAGCGCTGGCCAGCGCTGCGGCTGCGGCAATGCGGCGCTATATCATCGGCATGGGTCCGCTCTTCCCAACGCCGCCTCATCCGGCGTTTATCGGTCCGGGTGGTCTGCTTGGCTGTGTGGTGGTGGGGCTGCTTGCCGGTGCTCTCTCGGCGCTCTTGACGGTGGCCGTTTATGCCGCGGAAGACGCGTTTCGCCTGCTGCCCATCCATTGGATGTGGTGGCCTGCTATCGGCGGAGTGGTAGTTGGAATCGGCGGCCTGATTTTTCCGCAGGCCCTGGGCGTTGGCTATGACATGATCGGCACACTGCTGGCAGGCAAGGGGACAGTCGAGTTGATCCTGGGCATCCTGATTGTCAAGTCGATCATCTGGTCAGTATCGTTGGGTTCGGGCACTTCCGGCGGTGTCCTGGCGCCGCTGCTGATGATGGGAGGCGCGCTTGGTGGACTTGAAGCCTTTTTCTTGCCGAACGAGGGGTTAGGGTTCTGGCCGCTGGTGAGCATGGGAGCCATCCTCGGCGGCACGATGCGTTCTCCCTTTACCGGCATCATCTTTGCCCTCGAGCTGACCCACGACGTGAATATGCTGTTGCCCCTGTTAATCGCCGTGGTGATCGCGCATGGCTTCACTGTCCTTGTCATGCGACGCTCGATCTTGACCGAAAAGGTCAGCCGGCGCGGGTATCATTTGTCCCGCGAATATTCGACCGACCCGCTGGAGATCATCTTTGTACGCGAGGTCATGCGAACGAATATTGTTGCGCTCTCGGACAAAATGTCGCTGCAAGACCTGGTCAAATTAGTGAATAAGAGTCCCATAACGGCGCCTGTCAGCCCGAATGGAGGAGGAACCAGCATCACGCAGGAGGAGGCCAAAGCGCTTGCCCCCGCGCCTCCTGTTACCATAAACAAAGAAAGCGGTGGCAGGAGCATGGGCCGCATACAGCACCTCTACCCGGTATTAGATGCCGAGGAACACCTGGTTGGCGTCGTGACGCGGCGTGATTTGCAAGAGCTTGTCTCCAGGGCCACCGAAGGCGACCCTGGGAATGGGGATGGCCGCGCCCAGAGGCTTGCCGATGTAATCAACCAGTATCCCATCGTGGCCTACGCCGACGAGCCATTGCGGGTCGTGGTGTACCGCATGGCCGATACGGGCTATACGCGTTTTCCTGTCGTTGAGCGCGATGACCCGCGCAAGCTGGTGGGCATCGTTTCGCTCAATGACCTGCTCAAAGCGAGGGCACGCAGTCTGGAGGAGGAGCGCCATCGCGAGCGGGTACTGCGCCTGCGCCTCTTATTCCCGACACGTAATGTGGACAGGGCGGAGAAAGTCGATTAGGGAAACCTCCTAACCCTTGACAAAATCACTTAAACGATTTATTATTTTCACACGATCAAAAAATTTTAATCGATAGGAAAAGTTCGATGCTGGAATCCTACGAAATCGAGAATATCGAACAATTACGCGCTATCTCTGATATGCTGCGCGTGCGCATTATCGATCTGCTGCTGAAGCGGCCCATGACGGTGACGCAAATCGGCGAGGAGCTGGGTGAGGCTCCAGCTAAAATTCACTATCACGTGCGCGAATTGGAGAAGGCAGGCTTGCTGCGGTTGGTGGAAACACGGGAAAAGGGCGGCATCCTCGAAAAATATTACCAGCCCATAGCGCGCGAGTTCACAGTAGAGAAATCAATCCTTTCCGCGCCTCCCGACGAGGCCCTCGGCGCAACGAGCAATTTTCTCAATCAAATCAAGGATGGTTTTCAACGCGCACTGAGGCGAGCCATACAACAAAAAGAGAGCAAACCAGGAATAGGTCTGGGTGTCGCGCACTTATATATGACACTCCAGGAACAGGAGCAGCTCGGCAAGCAGATTTTTGAGATGCTTAAGCCGTATGAAGTCCGGCGCGGCATCGAGGGGGAACGAGAACTGGTAAGTGCGATACTTGTCTACCCGCAGCTTAGTTCGACCCCCATTTTAGATGCGGCGCCGGCAGAATCGAAGTTAGAGATCACATGGGCGGTGGGAACGGCGGTGTTCAGTCGGGCCGACCTGGTGAAGGCGGCAGTACAGGGGAAACATTTACGCATCAAAGTGGTGGGCGTCTGTCAATTTGCCGATGACGTGACCGCCGACCTGGTAGACCAGGCCGTCGATTACTTTCACCTGGTCGGTAAGCTGATTGCCCCGGCTGGAGTGCGTGAAGTCTTAATGAAAAAAGTTGAGGCAGCGAGGACGAGATAATCGACTTTGACAAAATAATCTGCTCATGGACGTAGGGCCGATAAATCGGCTTTGTAAGGTTGCCTGATCAAATTTGTTAAAACCGATAACCTGATCCTACCTTTCTTTCAGGAGGATGTTATGCCTGCGCAAACGCCAACCGGGCCTCTGGGCGAGACTACTGATACAACTCCCGCGGTAAAAAGCAGGGGATTGTTCATCAATCGCAATTTTACGCTGCTTGCCATTGGCCAGGCGATCTCCAATATGGGCGATTTCGTCTATAGCACCACACTGCTGGTCTGGGTGTTCGTTCTGACGCATTCAGCGGCAGCTGTCAGCGGAGTGTGGATCGCGCAGTACGCGCCAATCTTCCTGCTTGGTCCTATCGCTGGTGTTTTTGTTGATCGCTGGAATCGGCGGCGCACAATGATTGTGGCAGATGTAGTGCGGGCAGTTGTCGTCCTGTTGCCATTCGTCGTGCCGTCTTTTTTGCGTTTACCGGCCATTTATAGCAGCATTTTCCTGGTTTCAGGCTTTTCGCGCTTCTTTATGCCCGCGCGAGCAGGGGTGATCCAGGTGATTGTGCCCGAAGAGCAGCGTACCCAGGCTATATCTATTTCGCAGACAACGTTCGCGCTCGCCTTTATCGTTGGCCCGGCCATCGCCGCGCCACTCTACTTCATCGTAGGGCCATTCATAGGTAGCCTGATCGATGCGTTCTCTTTTCTGGTCTCCGCCTCGTGCTTGATCGCCATGCAGGTTTCGCGAGAAGCCATGCAACCCGCGCTCTTGCATACAAAACGACGCCCGTCAAGCGGCATGCAGGCAGTTATCTCTGAGCTGTTCGATGGCTTTAAATACGTGGCAAAGAGCCGCACGCTTTTCATTGTCATCATTCTGGCGGCTATCGTGATGCTTGGAGCGGGAGCGCTGAACGCCCTGGATATCATCTTCGTGACGCGCAACCTGCATACCAGCGCTTCCTATTATGGCCCGCTGACGGCGCTGGCCGGGCTGGGCACGCTGATAGGAGCAATTCTAGCAGGCATCGTTTCAAAAAGGGCGACGCCCAGGATGATCCTGACGGGGAGCGTCTTTTTGCTGGGAGTCGGCATTATTCTCTATTCATTACAAACCTGGATCGTGACAGCGCTTATCATCATTTTCGTGATGAGCATTCCACAGGGAGGAATCGAAGTTGGCGCGGGTCCGCTGCTGATGCAGGCAACGCCGCGCATGCTGATGGGCCGGGTGCAGTCGGTACTTGAAACGGCGATGTATGGCATGAGCCTGCTGTCCATCGCGTTGGCAGGATACTTTGCGCAGTTTATCGGCGTCAACATCATCTTTGCTGTGGGTGGGACGTTGTTCGCGCTCGGCGGTGTCGTTGGCTGGCTCGGCATTCCGGCGCATATCAAACCGGAGCCTGAGATAGAACAATAATCATGGAGGAACTTTTATGGCTGATATTCGTTTACAACGCCTGGCGCAGGTGTTAGTGCGCTATTCATTAGGCCTCAAGAAAGGCGATCGCTTTGCGATTGAAACAGGCCCGCTGGCGGCTCCACTGGTGCGGGAAGTCGTGCGCGAGGCCCTGCATGCCGGCGCCTATCCTGAGACCATCATCAGTATGCCTGGCGTGAGAGAAATATACCTGAAAGAGGGTTCTGATGAACAACTGGCGTATATTCCGGCCCAGCGGCGCATGATTATCGAGGAATATGAGGCGCAACTACAAATCATGGCCGCTTCGAATACAAAAGAGTTGAGCGGCGTGAGTCCTGAGCGCATGGCTGTAGCGCAGAATGCTGTGCGCGACCTCGTCACGACCTACTTGCAACGCGCGGCAAACGGTTCATTGCGCTGGTGCATCGCGCTGTTCCCTACCGATGCACAGGCCCAGGACGCGAATATGTCCTTGACTGATTTCGAGGATTTTGTGTACCATGCATGTTTCCTGGATGATGCCGATCCGGCAGCACGCTGGAAAGAACTCTCGCAGCAGCAGGAACGCCTGGTACAATGGCTTCGGGGCAAACATACCATCCACCTGCGCGGGCAGGATACCAATCTAAGCTTTTCGGTCGCCGGGCGCATTTTTATCAACGATGATGGCCAGTACAACTTCCCAGGTGGCGAGTTCTATACCGGGCCGGTTGAAGACTCCGCCAACGGCTACATCCGTTATAGCTTCCCGGCCACTTTTGCCGCTCGCTCAGTAGAAGATGTGCGGCTGCGCTTCGAGCATGGTGTGGTGGTAGAAGCCAGCGCCGCACAGGGTCAAGATTTCCTGGATAAAATGCTCAGTCTGGACGAAGGAGCGAGGCGCCTGGGTGAGTTTGCATTTGGCAACAATCGCAATGTGGACCGCTGCATCAAAAATACGCTGTTCGATGAAAAGATGGGTGGTACAGTTCATCTCGCTCTGGGCGCGAGTCTCCCTGAAACCGGCGGTGTCAATCAATCTGCTTTACACTGGGATATGGTGTGCGATTTACGAACCGGAAGTGAAATTCGCGTCGACGGCGAGTTATTCTGCAAAAATGGCGAGTTTGTTGTCTGAATCAAGAGCGACTGCATAAAACCGCGTAGCAGAAACCAGGACGACTGCAAGGGTGCGCCCCTACCCTACACAGTGCGTGTAGGGTAGGGGCGCACCCTTGCAGTCGTCCTGGTTACGCGAACACCTTCTAAAGAGCATATTACAGCATCGGGCGAACCGAACGAATGGTATAGGTAGTCACGCCGCCGGGCGTGGATACACTGACCTGATCTCCTTCTTTATGCCCCATCAGGGCTTTGCCAACGGGCGATTGATCGGAAATGAGGCCGGCCTTGGGATCGGCTTCAAACGTCTCAACGATTTTGAAGAGTCGAGTCGCGCCAGAACTCGTTTCGACTTCTACCTGCATGCCGATTCGCACGACGGGAGGGCCGTCGACGGCATCATGCATATCGGCGGTCATGACTTCGGCGACGGAAAGCAAGCGCTCCAACTCTAGAATCTGGCCTTCCAGTTTTGCCTGTTCGTTTTTTGCGTCTTCATAAGCGCTGCTTTCACTGATATCGCCGGCCTCTTTCGCCTCGTGGATATAATCGGCTATCTCTTTACGTTTGACGGTGCGCAGGTATTCCAGGCGCTCCTGCATTTTAGCGTAGCCTTCAGGGGTCAGGCGATAGACACGCTGTTCGGACCTTGCATCACTCTGTCCACCAATACTCATTGAAAACTCCTCTCTACTTTTGAGGGGAAACGGGAGAACATCACCGGGCCGGCATGGCGGCCCTCATACTCCGTAAATGACAGTACAACAAAGATAACAAAGGCGTGGGAGAATATATCGATTCCCCACTCCCCTGTCTGGGAGCTTACGCTCCTGGGCAAATATATCGTGTAAAGGTGACCGCCATGGCCAACCGGATCACCTTTATGAAAAGGCATTCCTTGCAGACATGAAGGAGATTATACGGCCTGTACTAGCGAACGTCAAGTGTTACAGGCAGGTAATTATCTGGAAGTGTGCGAGAGATTCTTCGCTGCGCTCAGAATGACAGGCCCCGGATATACCTGGCTGTGTCCGGGGCCTGTCATTCTGAGCGCAGCGAAGAATCTCATGCCGTCTTGCCAATACGAAACAGACCTGTGCCACAAACGGGGCATTTCCCGCGTATCGCAGTCCTGCCATTCTTCATGGTCACTTCATGCGCATCCTGTACCGTTCTTTTCTGCTTGCATTTGACACAATATGCCTCGACCACCAGGCTATCCGCCTGTGCTTGCTCATCGGTCTCCTGTTCCGGTTCCGATTCTGGCTCCTGATCCTGCGGCAAAAGGTCACCGGTTTCCTCTTGTTCCGCAGATTCTGCTGGCCCAGGCTCAGAGGATGGCTGTGATTCTTCCACTGTTGAGGGAGCGGCAGGTACCTCTACGAATTGTTCCTCTTGCTCGTCAGGCTCCACTTTTTGTGTCTCCGCAAGACTGGATTTCTCCGCCTGCTCCTGCGCAGGAACCGGCGCGCTATCGCTTATTGCTTCTTGTTGCTGTCCTTGCTGGCTCCAGCGCAGGATGGCTGTGGCTACCGGGTCCGGCAGTTCCTCATGTACGGCAAGACCGGCATCGTGAAGCAGTTCAACCTGCACATGCCCTGATCTACCTTGCGGACCGGCAATATACCGCGAACCGTTCAACGCAGAGACACCCCAGATGATCAAGGTGGGCTGCGTCAACTTTTCAAGCTGCCCGCTTGCATTATACGCCAATCTTCCTGCCAACAATGCCATTGGCGCGTGTTCCGCGCCTAGCTGATGGGCGGCGGCATAGTAATGGTCAAGACCGGCATCTCTGGTAAAAGCATGCTGGCGCCCTCTGAGATAGCGAAGCACGGGCCGGGTACTGAGCAAGGAATACGCGAGCAACTTCACTGCCGGAGCATCGATAAGATTGGCTATCAATGCCGGCATTTGCTCGTCCCCGAACAGCGCTACCGGTGAGATCAGCACCAGGCGCTCACATAACGACGGAGAGGTTGCCGCTATCGTCACCGCGAAGTTACAACTCACCCCGCTCGCAACAATAGTTGCCGGCTGCCCCACTATATCTATCAGGAAATCGCGACAGAGGGCGATGTATGTCTCAGGGGAATATGCTAGCCGGGGATGATCTGAGAGGCCGAACCCCAGCAAATCAGGCGCGTATACACGATAGTATGGGGCCAGGAGCGCCATGATACGTCGCATTTCGTAGGCCGAAGCGCCAACTTCCAGCGTATGTAACAAAAGCAAAGGGGGAGCATTCGCTGCTCCCAGTGCTTTATAGAAGATATGCTCCTGCCTCCAACGATACATACGATCTTCGCCTGGCAGTTCGCTTTCCAGTTGTTGAGGTGTATCCAGCACATGACGCAATGCGACCACCGCCGCAACGATAGCTGTAGCCAGCATACTGAAACCAAGCAAGCGGATCAGCGCCGCTACCAGACGACCTACTGTTTTCTGCATCGAACCCTCCTACTTTTTCGTCTTGCCCGCCAGGGTGAGATTGACCACTGCCCCGCCGGACAAAATGGGTGGGATGGTATCACGTCCAGGTAGTATACCATAGTTACTTCTGTTGACGCGAACCGTTATGGACACTACAATACTCGATAATATATAGAAGTGCATCTATGCCGCGGAGATATCATGCGCATTATTCAAAGCCTGTCCGAAATGACAGAGACGGCAAGGGGCTGGCTCGCCGGTGGAACAGTTGGCTTCGTACCTACAATGGGTCACCTGCATGCCGGGCATTTGACGCTGGTGCAAGCTGCGCAACGTGAGAGCGAGATCAGTGTTGTCAGTATTTTCGTCAACCCATTACAGTTTGATTCCAGCAGAGACGCTGCCCTCTATCCCCGCAACCTCTCTCAAGACCTTCAATTGCTCGATGATGAACATGTAGACGTTGTATTTGTCCCACGATCCGAGGATATCTATCCTCCCAACTTCTCTACCTATGTTACTCCTAATGGCCCAATAACACAATGGTTGCAAAAAACGCATCGCTCACACTATGCCCGCGGCATTACCACCATTACGACGAAACTATTCCAGCTCGTGCGGCCTGATACCGTCTATTATAGCCACAAAAATGCGCTGCATGTCGCTTTGTCACGCCAGGTCATTCGCGATTTGAATTTCGATATTCGCATGCGGCTGTTGCCGGTTATTCGCGATAATGATGGATTGCCGCTCAGTAATCACCCGCAGCGTCTCTCTGCTGCCAGGCGACGGGCTCTCTCTTTGCTCTACCAGGCATTACTGATGGCTAAAGGCATGATCGAGAAGGGCGAACGTGATGTGGTCAGTATCGAAAAGGCCATGGAGGATGTGACAACTGCCTCACCGTTATTGAAGCTGGATTTTGCGATCATCTGCGACCCTATGACGTTTGAGCGCCCAGGGAATATCCTTGCCACGCCGCTACCCAATACGCTGATCCTGGCGGCAGGCTCGGTTGGCAATACCTACATGATCGATAATATACTCTGGATGAGCGATGGATACTGGCTCACTTAAACTTTCATCCGGTAGGAACGAATAGCAAGGATAGACAGCAATGATTTTCGGTTTGATTGTTTTCGGTACGCGCCCACGAACAAAAGTCCTGGGGCAGGTACAATACACCTGTCCTATGTGCCGCCAGAATAGTTACCACGTTGTTGTGCGCTCGCAAAGCTGGTTTACGCTCTACTGGATACCGGTTCTTCCATTAAAGAAACGGTATATCTCGCGCTGCAATTTCTGTGGCTACCAGCAGCAGGTGGATGAGGCGCAGGCAAAAAAGTGGTTTTCATAGAGAAACCGGACATCCCAGTAGAATATCCGGTTTCTCTTCATGCATGCAGTTTTTCTTTATTCAAACAATGCTCAGCGCACAAATTGCTTGAGTACCTCGTCGACGCCGGGGTGACTGCGGTTCAGGCGCAGGTCCTCATTTCCTGCCGAGTCCGTTTGTAAGAGCAGGATGCCTTGCTGGACACAGCTATTCAGAAGCTCCCTGGCCGATTCGCGCGTGAGGCGACCGCGGAAACGATTCTTGGGATTGACGGGATCGCCGATAAAGTTAGAAACGCCGATGATCGTGCGCCAGGACCAGTTGCGGTCGATATAATCAAGAAATTGCAAAAATTGAGGATCCAGCACATCCATTGGATAAGGCGAGTACTGAGAAGGTGCTGTCCCAGGTGAAACGGCGGGCAGCGCACCGGTATTGCCGCTCATAGACATAGAAGGGCTATAGCCACCATTCCCGGTCAGGCCGGCAGTTACCGGAGTCCCTCCCGGTACTAATGGCACAAACTGGCTGGCGCTGCTTATAAGATCTCGGCTGACGGTTCCTGGTATACCAACAACGATCACAGTTTTGTTTAGACGAAGCTTCAATCGGGCACTAATGCGGGTGAAATCTTTATCTCCAGTCATCAGGACGAATGTAGAGATGGTAGGTCGATCAAAGACGGTTTCAATAATATCCATCAACATATTGAGGTCAACAGTGCTTTGTACGACTGTGCTTTGTACAATCGTACTCGAGCTACCTGCATTGATAGCAGGCAAATGCCCTGTATTACCTGTCTGCTGACCCGGGGTGGGATTTGGATATCCTAGAGGACCGGTGCTTCCAGTATGGCCAAGAGGACCGGTAGGCACTGATTGTCCATAGGGATTCTGATAGGCGGGAAACGGGCGCGATGGTTCGCGCTGCTGGTAGTCCGGCACATCATATCCTTCTTCGAGGAGGTTATCTTCTGTAAGGAGATGCTCCTCAAGCTCTGGATGGCCAAAACCAGCCTGCTCCTCCTGATCTCTGGGTGGCTCCTGATAAGGGGGCCAGCCGTTAGCCGCACCTTGCGGCGAGATGGCCGGTAGAGGGCCGGAATTGCTCAGCGGGCCGCTGGGCCATTGCCGGGGGTAAGGTGTGGCAAAGCTGCCTGTACCTTGTTCAGAAACCCCTCCCAGCGCTCCCGTAGGGGGATTACCGGAAGCATAATGAACCGTTCCCATACGAATCCGGTCGCGCTGCTTTGCCGGGCAATCGACACGATCGATCATAGCAGCAGTGAGGCTTCCTTTAAATGGTTCCGGTTGGCGAGACCAGTCCGCATAAGCGCGGGCCACCATTACGGTCCCATACCGGCGAGCGACGGCGATCAACTCTTGCGGGTCGGGCTCGCGCCGCTGGATATTCAGCATACTATAGCGGATGTTCTCAAAATCGATGAATAAAGCAATATCTTCGGGCACAATCTTCTCCTCTCATAGGGAGAAACCGCGCAGACCAAGATGTATGATTGTTCAGGTGCTCGGATAGAGAAGAAATGAACAGCTTCTCGTGTTCTTCGCTACTATCCTGTAACTATGAGCATATCACACTTTAGAAGTAAAGTCGAGTGGTCTGCGCCTTTACTTTACGTTTTCCTTATGTTATAGTTGTCATACAGATAGATAGGGACGTGAAGTGTCTTTGGATAGACAGGTGTCCTTTATAAACAAGTCAGAGCCAATGAATAGCTCTTCAGGTACAACGGCTATGGAGCTAACAACAACTGCATTACGTTCCCTTGATAATACAATTTGTCCTGTTGCGCGCACTGCCAACATCATCAGTGGGAAATGGACGCTACTCATTATCCGCGATTTAGCCTCTGGTGTCAAACGTTTTAATCAGCTTGAGCGCTCCTTACATGGCATTAGCCCTAAGACGCTTTCCGAGCGCCTGCGCTACCTGGAGGAGGAGGGTGTGATCATCCGCCAGACCTTTGCCGAGGTGCCGCCGCGTGTCGAATACTCATTGACTGAGAAAGGCCACGACCTCGTCGAGGTGATCGAGTGTATGCGCTGCTACGGAAATCGCTGGCTATGCAATGCTCCCACAAGTGAATCCTGAGATACAACTTCCTCTATTGTACTACTGCTGATTAAAGAGAGTAGACCGGCAAAGCGGATTCGCTACTCCTCTGCCCATCCTTCCACAATGCCGGTCGGACATCCATCCGATTATATAAAAACCGGGGGTGGCCCCGGTTCTTTTGCGTAGCGAAGGCGAAATAATTGAAATGCGCTCCGCAGGCTCAGGAGAGAGCCAAAGGCAAGCAGACGCAAGCCAGATTAGCGGATGGCACCAACCAGTTCACGATTATGATCAGCGAGGAAGCGATGGAGGGTTCCTTCGTCTTCTGCGACCGTTGTACTCTGTTCTGCTAGCTGACTTTCTGTTCGACAAAGCAAATCATAAAGGCTAGCTACATCGTAACGCATCTGTACCTGAAGCTGGCCGTCACTATTGAAGCCTTCTATGAAGAGACCTTCCTCTTCCTCGTGGATGGCAAAGCTGCTCACGCCAACCTGGTCTAACACTTGACCAACGGCGTGCAGTATGCTTGCATAACTGAACATGGCCCGCATTGATCCCTCCCTAAGTGAGATAGAGTTTGACAATCATTGTGTTATGGTAGACGACTCTGTCAATTCAACACTACCTGGCAAATCTGTAATGTGTTGTGATGTTTTATACCACACCAGTCTAGTTTACCATAACGTTTTGCGAGACGTCAAGTCAAAATTTGCCGGTACCATTACCATTGCCATTACTAACACCGGCGGGTGCTGGCCAGGAGCCGGTCTCGCGCACAGTCGTCGTTTTTCTGCTGCTATAGCCTCCCGTCTCGCGGCCAGGAGCATTGAGAATTTCGATAGCCTTAAGGCGCCAGAAACGCGCGCTGGCTGGGCGTTTGAGAGCCAGGTATTCGGCAAGGGCCTCATCAGTTATATTAGGGTTTGCGCGCAACGCTTCGATAGTCATCTGCAATTTGTCGGGATTGCCATCGGCAGCCGTAACGGGTACACCATTCATAGGAGGCGCGGCTACAGGGCTGGCTGAATTTTCCTCAACGCCGCCAATAGCGACCACCTTCCCTGTGATTGGTCGCCCGGCGTCACCAGCTTCATCCGCCTCAACCGGACCCGCAGTAAGCGAAGTAGAGGTAGCAGGATTCTGCTGCACTCGATTGGTGAGGGCAAGAATATTCGACGCATTCAGGCGGCTACCACTCGTGAGCGCGCGGCGCAGCGTAGCCACGGGCAGATTAGTCTGTTTCGCCAGTTCCGCAAGCGCGTTGAGTTGCTGGGCCTTTTCCTGCTTTTCTTCGGCTTCGGTTTCGGTTACTGTTTCGGCCATCATGGTATAGACGATGCCGAGCAGCGGAAAGGCGCTGGCCATAAACGGGAAGACGCTGGTAAGCCAGGGCGCGGTACTTTCGGCGGCGCTTAACATGGTCGTACTGTGAAACTGCTTGGCATAGGCCCAGTTGACGACCCAGGAAAAGACGGTACACATCACAATAAGCAGCCAGTGCTGCCATACAGCCTTAGGCGTGCGATAACGGCGATAGCGCTGGAACGCGGTCCACGAAAGCAGATACACAGTGACATCAATACTGATAGCAATAGCATAGCTGACCGCCCACCACCAGACGCCTTCTGGTCCCTGGGATGGCTCAAACGAGGCGAAGAAATAGGCGACATGCGGAATTGAGGCCGCAAGAAAAACGGCAAAGGCTATCCAGAAAAAGTACTTCATGACGGAGCATTCCCCCCACAGTATTTTTTACTTCCCCCAATGATCTATTGAGCAAGTACATAGGTATAAGCAAGCATACTGCATGGAGTGGCTTGCGTCAAAGCAATGGTTGAAGTTAGTACAATCGGGCTAATTTTAGCCTCGTCAAAAAAATAGGCCGCCAGAGGTGTTGACAAGTCCATAAAATGTGCTATATTACCAGGGCACCCAAAAAAGGGGTGAAATTAGAGCACATTTACAACTGAAGAAGAATAATTACTTCAATTTTGCCGAGGGCAAGAAGAGAGAAGCAGAGGAACGCAAGTGGACTCGTTCATTCATATGAACGAGGGCGTTATGAAACACACCACAGGTGATTGCAAACACAGATCTAGTGGCGGTTCCTTTCGCGCAGG